>NZ_JBNHEQ010000053.1:35963-41888 GCF_050016015.1 Dapis hubbardiae BLCC-M172 | reverse complement strand
ACTGGAATTACTAATAACTCAACGATATTGAGTTTAGGTAAAATTAAATATCGTGAGGGGTTTGGAGACCAAACCCCTACTAAACTTCTAATAACTGAAAAAATGACTATTATTCAAGACAGAACTTTGGCAGATAAAGTACGAGCAGATTTTCCGATTTTAAATCAGGAAATAAATGGTAAACCACTGGTTTATTTAGATAATGCTGCTACTTCCCAAAAACCTTTAGCAGTTATTAATGCTTGGCAGGAATATTACCTAAAATATAATTCTAATGTGCATAGGGGTATTCATACTTTAAGTGGAAAAGCAACAGATGCTTATGAAGGGGCAAGAGATAAAGTAGCTGCTTTTGTTAATGCAGAATCTCGGAATGAAATTGTTTATACTCGTAATGCTAGTGAAGCTATTAATTTAGTTGCTTATTCTTGGGGTTTAAATAACCTCAAACCAGGAGACGAAATTATTGTCTCAGTTATGGAACATCATAGTAATTTTGTTCCCTGGCAAATGGTTGCTCAAAAAACCGGAGCAGTTTTAAAATTTGTCGAATTGACTGAAACAGAAGAGTTTAATTTAGAACAATATAAAACCCTAGTTTCTGAAAAAACAAAGTTAGTAGCAGTTGCTCATGTTTCTAATGTTTTAGGTTGTACAAACCCAGTCAAAGAAATTTGCTCAATTGCTCATCAAAACGGAGCTAAAGTATTAATAGATGCTTGCCAAAGTTTACCTCATTGTGTGGTAGATGTACAGGCAATAGGTTGTGATTGGTTAGTAGGTTCTGGTCATAAAATGTGCGCTCCCACTGGCATTGGTTTTCTCTATGGAAAATTGGAATTACTAAACGAAATGCCACCATTTTTAGGAGGTGGTGAAATGATTTCCGAGGTGTTTTTTGACCATTCCACCTATGCAGAATTACCTCATAAATTTGAAGCAGGAACGCCAGCTATTGGAGAAGCGATCGCTCTTGGTGCAGCAGTAGATTATCTGACAAATATAGGTATGGAAAAAATCCATACCTATGAAGCAGAATTAACTACTTATTTATTTGATAAATTGAATCAAATTCCTGAAGTAACTATTTACGGGCCTCAACCAAATACTAATGGAGAAAATAGGGCAGCATTAGCATCTTTTACAGTAGAAAATATTCACCCAAATGATTTATCAACTATGTTAGATGAAGCAGGGGTAGCAATTCGTTCTGGTCATCATTGCGCTCAACCTTTGCATCAATATTTAAAGATTTCATCCACAGCAAGAGCAAGTTTATATTTCTATAATACTCGTGATGATATTGATGCTTTTATTGTTGCTTTAAAAGACACAATAGAATTTTTTGGTAGTATTATGGGTTAAGTTAAATAATGGATAATTGATAATGGATAATTGATAATTACCTCTATCTAAAAGGAAGAGGATTGAATAAAAGGAAAATTTTTTCTTGTTTCTCCTTTAAAGGAAAGGCTTTAAACCTTAATTATACCAATTCCCATGCATTAATGCTATACTTGATTAATACTTCAGTTATTAAGTAATTACCTTGGGAAAATTACTTTATTGCTAATTTGAGACAATTTAATCTTTGATTATCCTTATTTTTAATTCTCCCGTAGGGACGTTGCATGCAACGTCCCTACACTCCCCTACTCCCCTACTCAATGAAATGTAGAAAAGTTTTTGAGAAATGGTATTATTCGGTAAGGAAGGAACAAGGAACAGGGAAGAAGGAAGAAGTTTTGTAGTCTAGCTTTGTGAAGACCGCGATAATATAGGTTTTACCCTATTTTATCTAACAGGGTTTGGTATCCAAACCCAAGTAAAAATGGGATTTGGAAACCAAAAAGTAGGGACGTTCCATGGAACGTCCCTACATGGTTATTATTTTTTTCCAGCTAATACTAATAAGGACTATTATGTATGAGAGAATGGAATCTAAATAAACTTATAGTTATTAACTTAATTTTTCTGAATATTGCGATTATTTTCCTAGCAGTAGCGTTAATTTTTTCACCGAATCAAACTTTAGCAACTTCCATCTCTGAAGCTCAAGGAAAAACAGACTCAAAAATTGAATTGATAAATTCAGAAAAGTTAGCTCAGGGTAGAGGGAAAAAATATGAGTATAAAGTTGAATATCAATTTGGTTTTCCTCAAAGTGAACAGGAAAGAGACAACTATACAGAAGCTTTAAATGATGCTGGAAAAAATGGATGGGAATTAAGTCAAACTGACGTTGTTTTTAATCCTACTAACGGACAAGGGTTATATATTTTAATTTTTAAAAGAGAGAGGTAAATAAATATTTTTTTAGCTACCCCTAAGTAGTCAGCTATTTGCTATGATCTTCACTACCTTTAATGTAGTAGAAATTAAACAATGCTTGCTTTATTGATTAAGAAGCTGATAGCTGACTGCTAATAGCTGAATGCTTATTATTTTTGTGCTACAACTTCAATTATTTCTGTATCCATAATCATCTTACTATTACTAACTAAATCTTCATGCTTATTAGTGTTTAGAGTAACAGTTATTTCATTCTTACCTGGTTCTAAATTTCCGAGATAATACCAATTGCTATAAATCCTAGTTATTTTTTTGTCGTTGATGTACAAATGAGCATGACCTTCATAAGGGTTACTACTTTGATTAACTGTTTCTGGAGCCAATTTAAAGTTAGTTAGTTTTAGTTCTAAATTCCATCCTTTCATGGTATCTTGATAAACAACTAAATCAACTTCAGGAACTGGTTGTCCTGCTGGAATTTCTAACTTTTTATGACTATGACCTGTATGACTGTGAGATTTATCAGCAACTAAATTATTGGTTGAAGAATTAACTGTGGTGGCAACTCCTAATCCGGCAGTTAAAATTAGTATTGTGGATGTTAGATTGAGTATTTTATTCATATTTTTTTCTATGGTTTATGATTTATTAGTCCTGGTATTATATAGAATAATAGTAAAAATGTGAAAAGACAAGTTGTCATACTTATCAGTTGAGAATTTAAGAATTAATTATAAATAATGGTAGTAAATTAACAAAAGTTTGGGATAACTAAGCAATTTGTTCCAACTCCAAGGCGGAAATAGGTTAACCTATGTTCCCCAGATTAAAGATATGTCAAATCGAATAAAATTGTTGGGTATCTAACGTAATAACTGCCCGTACCAGAGGAACTAGGAGAAAAAGTTTTTATACCATATCTGGATCGTTACTGATAAGCACTTCTTTCTCCTGATACATTATTTTTCCTGACTCCTGACTCTTCCCTAATTCTTGATAACTGTTCAAGGGAACATGATATTAATTATGGAAGGTTGATAGATGGCTTCAAAAATGTCTATCGGTGAGTTTTTCATAATGAAACAGAGAGTACCAATAGAAGAGAAAATTAGGTAAAATAAAAGTAGTTAAAAAAGGAGTTTGATATGGATAGGGAACAAATGAAGCGTATTTACGAGCAAGTAGCATCGAAAATAATTTATGATAGAATCGAAAATCGTGAATCATATTTAGTATTTGAAAGAAAGCTATTGCAAGCATATAGAAATAGTGAAGAGGCTAGCAGAAAATACTATGAGTTAGAAATGCTAATGAGAGAATCGAGTCAATCTAATGTAAAATAGAAGTATGTACTTTTTTACTTATTATGATAATATAGCAATTCCCAAGAAGCGTGAGGTACAAAATTATTTGGTTTTAGGGAATAGGGAATAGGGAATAGGGAATAGAGAATAGGGAATAGAATACAATATAAAGATAGATGTACCTCATTAGACTGAGAAACGCTATATATTCACCAATTCATATTAGCAATTGGTGATTTTTTTTCAAAAATATGAAGAAAAATGTCAAAAAACAAGCTGCCATACTTTCAATAATTGATAATGGATAATTGATAATTACCTCTCCCTAAAAGGAAAAGAATTGAATAAAAGGAAAATAAATTCATTGTTTCTCCTTTAAAGGAGATGCTTTAAACCTTAATTATTCGGTAAAATTGAAGATAGAAATAATATCAAAAAATTATGTCAAAAACTCAACCCTATCAACCTTTTTTGCTGCGTTTATTTCACAGTATTAATGCTTTATTGGTAATCTCTTGTGTAATTACAGGTTTTTTGGTTTATGATAGTTGGGATGGTAGATTTGGCAAAGTTGGTTTGACTATCAAAAACCGTAGTTTAATAGATATCCATGGAACTTTTGCCTTTGTTTTATTCTTGATCTTTTTGGGATTTATTATAGTAAGTATCAAAATAGGTAGAAACCGTTTAGTTCAATCAGATGATTGGCAAAAATTGACAAATAACGTGGGTGAAAATATTTGGTGGTATAGACTGCATCGTATAGTCAATACCACAATTTTATTCTCGGCAATACTATCAATAGGTTCGGGAAAATTACAAGACGAAAATTGGTTGCCTAATGGTGAAATGTATCATTTTTGGTACTCCCTGCATCTGATAGGTTGGCTAATCATGTTATTGGCGATCGCTACTCACTTATTAATGAGTGCTAAAGTAGGTGGATATCCTCTAATTTTATCCATGTTTAATCCAAAATATCTGCCCCAAGAAAGTCCGAAGTTATGGCCAGAAAAAATTATGGCTTGGTTAAAACACCCTAGAATTTAATAATTAACAATTAATAATTAATAATTAATAATTACCGAAAAATTAAGGTATAAAGCCTTCTATTTCAAGAGAAAAAAGAAAAAAAATCTTTGAGCGCCAATCCTCTTTTTTATAAGAAGAGGTAATTCTCAATTCTCAATTCTCAATTCTTGAACTCTTCTTAGAGACTATTTATAAAAGGAATATTAAATCCAAATGATAATTGGCCAAGAATTTCAACCAATAGCAGCGATCGCCACAACTCCTAGATCAGTAAAATTATTACAACCTATTTGTCAAACATTGGGAGCAACTCTCTGGATACCGGAGTCTTGTCAAACAACAATAAATCTTCCTCCCAACACCCAGGTTTACACTGACTCTCTGAAAAATCATCTGACAAATATTTGGCAAAACTATTGCGCAATAGTTTTTTGTCTTGCTAGTGGTGCAGTCGTCCGTTTAATTTCTCCACTTTTGCAAGATAAATATCGCGATCCAGCAGTAGTTGTTGTCGATGAAGCGGGTAAATTTGTCGTTAGTTTATGTAGCGGACATCAAGGAGGTGCGGATAAATTAACAAATATTCTCGCTCCCCTTCTCAACGCTACCCCAGTCATCACGGGAGCATCCCATAATTCAGGATTACCTGGTATCGATATTTTGGGTAAACCTTTTGGTTGGCAACAGGGGGAAGGTGACTGGAATAAAGTTAGTGCAGTAGTTGCCAGAGGAGAAACTGTACAAGTGCTTCAAGAAGTAGGTTCGACGTTGTGGCAAAAACATCTACCGGAGCAACATCCGTTTTACTTTGGGTCTCCAGAAATAGGCGAACCATCCCCTACTCCCAAGGCAAGAATTTGGATTAGTTTTACTCAACGCCAGTTTTCGCCAGATTCAGATTTACCAAAAGTGCAATGGCACCCGCGAGTTTTATGGGTAGGGGTTGGTTGCGAAAGAGGAACTTCTAAAAAATTAATTGCTACAGGTATCGAGGAAATATTTCGCGCTCATCATTTAGCAGAAGGAGCGATCGCTGGTATTGCCACTATTAATATTAAAGCTGATGAAATAGGATTAGTCGAATTTTGTCAGGAACGAAATTTACCTTTACGGACATTTTCAGCAGATTTATTAAACTGTGTTGAAGTGCCTAATCCTTCTAATATTGTTGCAGCAGAAGTTGGAACTCCTAGTGTTGCTGAAGCCGCAGCTATTTTAGGAGCAAAACAGGAGCAAGACACGGATTTTCACGGATGTACGGATGATTCATTCTTATTATTTCAAAAGGGAGAAATAA
>NZ_JBNHEQ010000053.1:20927-35863 GCF_050016015.1 Dapis hubbardiae BLCC-M172 | reverse complement strand
ACCCGGAGGAAAATCAACAGCAAGACACAGATTTTCACGGATGTACGGATGATTCATTCTTATTATTTCAAAAGGGAGAAATAAGAGATAATCAAAAGGAATCAAAATTACCTTTACAAGGGGAACTTCACCCGGAGGAAAATCAACAGCAAGACACAGATTTTCACGGATGTACGGATGATTCTTTTTCTCTTCTTCAAGAGAAAGAAAAGTTCTTAAAATTATCCACAAATTTATTAGTTAGTAAACAAATATTCCGCCTCGAAGGCGAACCAGGAGCAATGACTATTGCTGTTGCTTTAGCTGAAAAAGAATATACAGGCAGAACCGGAAAATTATTATTAGTTGGTACCGGTCCTGGTCAACTAGACCAGATGACATCCGCTGCTCAAACTGCCGTTAGTTATGCAGATGTTGTAATTGGTTATTCACTTTATATTGACTTAATTCAACCATTATTTAATCCCGGACAAATAGTCGAAAAAATGCCAATTACTCAAGAAAGACAACGAGGAGAAAAAGCAATTGAATTAGCCTACTTTGGTTTAACTGTGGCAGTAGTTTCTTCTGGAGATTGTGGAATTTATGGCATGGCAGGATTAGTTTTAGAACAACTTCAAGCAAAAGGTTGGGATGGGAAAACTCCGGCAGTAGAAATATTTCCAGGAGTTAGTGCTTTACAGTCGGCTGCGTCGAGAGTTGGTGCGCCATTAATGCACGATTTTTGTGCTATTAGTTTGAGCGATTTGTTAACACCTTGGGAGGTAATAGAAAAACGTTTAACTGCTGCTGCAATGGCAGATTTTGTCGTAGCAATTTATAATCCTAAATCTCAGAATAGAACGGAACAATTAGTTAAGGCAGTGGATATTTTTTTGGAGCATCGTCAACCAGAAACTCCAGTAGCAATTGTTCGTTCTGCTTATCGAGAAAATGAAGAAATTACTTTAACAAGTCTGGATAAATTATTGGAGGTTTCAGTTGATATGTTGACTGTAATTTTAATTGGTAATCAATCTACAGGAACTTATAATAATTGGATAATTACACCCAGGGGTTATTTAGGGTAATTTCAGTTATCAGTTAGTAGGGACGTTGCATGCAACGTCCCTACTGTTATCAGTACCTCTCAGATACGATTTTTTGAACAGCCTCTGACTTTAATTACTTAGGAGAAATGTTTTATGATTTCTATGAAAAAACTATCCATAGCTTACCTCGGAGCGATAGCTATTGCTTTAGCAATAAACAAACCAGCAAGCGCTAACGTCTTTTTCAATTCTGATACGGGTCACTACTACGAGTATGTTCCAGGTGCATATACTTGGAACCAAGCAAAAGCTAGTGCCGAAGCTCGCTCTTATAATGGTTTGCAGGGATATCTAGCGACCATCACCTCTGAAGCAGAATAGAACTTTATTATTTCCAACATCGGTATACCCACAGAGAATTTCTCTGCACAAGCAGGTGGATGGTTAGGAGCAAATGACGCAGGAACAGAGGGGATTTGGCAATGGGTAACTGGTCCAGAAGCAGGAACAGTATTTTGGCAGAACGGGACACCAATTGGTTACCATAATTTTCACCCAGGACAACCGATCAATTTCAGAAACCAAGAACACTACGCTCATATGTTTAGACCTGGAGGGATTACTTGGAACGATCTGCATGAGTCAGCACCACTAGGCTATTACGTTGAGTACGGTGGCCTTGAACCAGAAGTACCACCGGAACAGGAATCAGTTCCCGAACCCAGTTCAATATTAGGTTTGTTTGCCTTGGGTAGTTTAGGCGTTCGCTCTCTACTATTGCGTATACCGCAATAATACAAAATCATACATTGGCATTTCTAAATCAGTTATTAGAGCGATCGCCTTTCTAGGGGCGAATGGCTATTCGCCCCCTACGAGATAGCGGTGCGACGATGCCAGCTCGCTTGCGGAACCCGCACCATAGGTTTTTTAACGACAATTTTAGTCGAGACGCGCTATAACAATCTTCTTGATTTCCTATAGAAGCCCTAAGTGTATCTCCAGAAAATAGGTTGGAGGGAGAAGTAATTGATAAAAAATGGGTGATAATTGATTTGATGATTGGATGAGTGGGAGATATCTAATACGCCCCATCTCCCCATCTCCCCATCTCCCCATCTCTCTCCTCTGTTTTTAAATAGATCCCTTCAGGGGTTCTATAAATTAGAAGCACGAATTGCTGCACCAATTAATCCCACTTGAGGATTTAATACAATATGAACAGGCACTTTTTCTAATAACGGTCTCATTCGCCCCTTACGGTTAAAAGCCTCCATAAAACTACCTGATTTCATCAGTGGCATAATTTTACCAGCAATACCTCCTGCTACATACACACCACCATAAGGTAAAAGTTTCAGTGCTAAATTTCCCGCTTCCGCCCCATAAGCTTCTACAAACATCTCCAAAGTTTGCTCACACAAGCGATCGCTCTTTTCTAAAGCAGCTTTCCCAATAACCGCCCCTGGATCTACAGTAATCTCAGTTGAGCCAATTTCTTTTTCCCACTGTCTGACTACATCACCTATTTCTGGAGACTCCGTGGCAGATTGGCGATCGCGTAAAAACTGATAAACTGCGACAATTCCCATTCCCGAAACTACTCTTTCCACAGACACTCGATCTATATTATGCTTTTTCAACAAATATTGTAATAGGTGAAATTCTAACTCAGAGCGTGGGGCAAAATCAGCATGACCTCCTTCTGTAGGATAAACTCTAATTGAACCTGCTCCCCGAATCAAAAAACATTCTCCTAATCCTGTACCAGCACCAAGTACAGCTATTGGAGCATCAACTTGAGGTTCCCCTGGTTGTAAAGTCTCCAAATCATCAGGAGTTAAACCCAAAATTCCATAACCCACTGCTTCAAAATCATTAATCAAACTAATGTGAGATATATCTAACTCCTTTTCCATCAGCTTTGCATCCAGCATCCAAGGGAGATTAGTTAGTTTAACTGTATTATTGACAATTGGTCCAGCAATAGCAAAACAAGCTTTTTCTGGTTCTTGTTTCTCTCCTAACTTTTCAGTTGCTTCTTCCAGGAACTTATTTACTATAGGTACTAAATCTGGAAAATCGTGACTAGAGTAACGATTTTCATAGAGATTTCGTAGTTCCACCGCAGCTTTTGATTCTTCTCGTTTTGCTTCTACGAGTTGTAGTATTGTTTTAGTACCGCCAATATCACCAGCTAGTAACAATGTCATAGACTATATCCTCCTGAGCAACTGTTTAATTTTTACCCATTGCATAAATGTGGGATGATTTTAATAGTTTTGTGGAATGGGCATCTTGCCCGTTCCTGATATTTTCCCCAAATTTTAGCAATGCCAATTTTTATTACTATATCGTGTTTAGTCACATAGTTAATTTGGTCTTATTAGAAAGATAAGAATTTATAGTGCTATAGAAATCCGTGCATAGGTTGTGATAAATTAAAAAGTAAATAAAAAATTTGAAACTCTTACCAGATGAGCTGTAGCAATAGTGCCTCTTGCCTAAAAAGCAGTAAGATTTTTGCCACGAATATGCGGAGGATTGCTATATGTATTAAGGTATTTGAAATTTATCAGTCCTGAAACCCTTTGGCAGTCTTTTTTTCCCTTTAGTGTATTATTTATCTTATTAGTCAAAAAGATATCTCGATGTAAAGTCTTTTTATAGGTAAGCATTCAGCTATTAGCTTTCAGCAAACTGACTTTTCTTTTCTTTTCCTTACCTTACCTTCGGAATGCTTTGCAAACGGAATGCTTTGCAAACGGAATGTTTTGCAAACGGAATGTTTTGCTGCGCACATGAAATGCAAAAAAGCGACTTTTCCTCCTGAAAATGAAGTACCATTAATAAAGCTTTTAGAGTACATCAGAAACAATAGCTGATAGCTGAATGCTGAATGCTGAATGCTTACTTTTATAGTCCTTATTATTCCTAACATTCTTTTTGCAAGTGTTGGTGAACCAAGCTATGAAATAATCGCGAGGGTGTTATTAAGAAACCGGGTTTGTTGGAGACATATTTAAGTATGTATCGGCATCCATCTAAAGATAATAGGACTTACGCAAAGAAACCCGGTTTCTAGTTTTCTAGAAAAATCATAAAAATAGTATTAGTTTCCCATCCCCAATATTTCATCAACAGTTAAACTCACATCATCAAAAGCTTGAATAGTTAAGCTATCGCCCCGAAAAAATTGCTGTTTCTGCTGATAACTATTCCCCACAATTTCCCGGTAAACTTCTACTAATTCTTGATTAATATCTATCAACCAAACTTCAAAAATTCCATTCTCAGCATACACAGGTATTTTCACTTCCCGGTCATATTGAATAGTTGAATCTGCTACCTCTATTAATAAAAATATATTTTCTGGTTGTGGATGTTTTCCAGCATCATAATCATCACGCCATTGCAGCAAAACTAAATCTGGTTGTGGTTCACTATCATCATTTAAGTCTATCGGATTCTGAGTATCAACTATCGCTTTTCCAGATAATAGTTTATTAAAAATTCCATTTAAACGCCTCACACAACCAGCATGATAAATACCAATAGATGCCATTTTTACAATTTCTCCTGCTATTAATTCTACTCGGTCATCCTCTTTAAGAATACCTACTTTAACCATTTGATGATATTCTTTGACATTAAACAGTCGTTTTTGTAATTCTACAACCATAATCACCTCTTTTAAGATTTACAAATATGTAGTAATTGACTATTATAACAGTTATAATATTTGTGCAGAAACCGGGTTGATTAATGTCTTAATTTGAAAAAAAAATCATCAGGGTAATCAACCCGGTTTTTTGTTTAATAATTGGGCATAAATTTGATTAATTAGGGTTTGCTGAAAATTATTTCCAAGTAGCAATAGATGATTTAGGGTGCGGAATATGAACCCAATCGTTAACTTATTCAGTGTATAGTTTTCGGAATTTATCTGTTGAGGAAATCTGGGGGATTTGAGAAACAATTACCTCTAACAATTTCACATCATTAATTGCAGAAATTTCCGATAATATTCCCATAGCTTCATCTCCAAATTTTAGTTTTAAACCCATCTCTATTGCCAATAATAACGCTTGTTTAAACGGAATGCTACGCAAACGCGAGCGCTATATTTCGCGATTATTGATGTTATCTTCATCTATTGTCCAATAGTTAGGGTTGGCTGATTAAACCTCAAAAGCTTTACAGGTAAAAGTTTCAGCCTGTTTAGGTCTCATGTTGATGTTTTATTAATCTATTGGACAATAGTTACAATAGTTTCCGCGCGTTATGAAGTACATATGCACAAGCAAGTGCGGCAGCTATATACTTTCATGGAACAAAGCCTCTAACAATGTAAGCATTCAGAAGATATGGAAACTCCAAAAATAGTTTTCGATCCCTGCTTCCACACATTTCTAACCTTACTCCTTATTACTTCTACCAAAATTCACTAAAAGTAAGTAAGCACAGGGAACCAAATAGAGCGCAACAAGAGTCGAACCACCAACACCACCAGCGATCGCCACCGCCAAAGGAGGCCAAAAGCTACCACCTTGTACCAACAAAGGAACAAACCCGATCATCGTAGTTAAGGTTGTGGCAACTACATGACGAGTGGAACCCATAACAACTTGGCGCATAGCTCGACGGTTGCCTATGGATGCTTCGGAGTCTTCCAGAATGGCAGCTAAAACTACTACTGAGTCATTAATGGCAACTCCCACTAAACCAAATGTGCCGATGAGACTCATAAAACCGAAGGGATAACCAAATAACCATAAACTAAAAAATCCTAAACCAATAGCACAAATGGCGACTCCGCCAATAATGGCAGTTGCTCGGAAAGAATTTAAAGATAAAACTAAAATAGAAACTGCTAACAAAAATACTAGAGGTGCTGTGGAAAACAAATTTGCTTCAGTTTCACCTTGTTTTTCTGACTCTCCAGCAATTTCCAACCAATACCCGGATGGTAACTCAAAGTTTGAATCATTTAACTTTTGTTGCCACTCCTGCAAAACTGCAGAAGGTAACACCCCAGCAGCAACAAAACCTTGAATCAAATTTACCCGTCTACCATTACGTCTTTTAACAAGAGAAAATTCAGGCTTTAATTCTACTTTTGCTAAAGCTGATAGGGGTATTGTGTTAGTTGCACTAAATTGGTTTTGATTTAAACTGGAGTTAGTAGGTTGTAAGTCTAGAGATGTAATTTTGCTAAGGTCTCCCCGTTGAGCATTCGACACTCGCACCCGCACTGGTAATTCTTCAGTATCTTCAACAATTGAACCTCCTAAATTTCCCTCCAATAAGCTTTGTAACTGCTGTGACAAACTAGCATGATCTAACCCAGCTAAACGAACTTCTTCCTCATTCACTTGTAGTTTTAGTTGGGGTCTAATTTCACTTAAAGTGTCGCGGGTGTGAATTACGTTAGGAACTTGAACTAAGATACTTCTTGCTTGTTCTCCTAATTCTTGTAGACGATTTAAGTTAGGACCATAAATTCTCATTTCTACTGGTGCATCAAAGGGAGGTCCTTGTTCTAATTGTCGAATCAAAACTTGAGCGTCAGGAAATTTAGTATCAACTTCTGCTTGGAGTAAATTAACAAATTCTGGTTTAGCAATTAAATTTAACTGTAAAATTCCTTGAGCATAATTTGGGTCTTGTCTACCTGATGCTAAGTTGTAGAAATACCGAGGGGAACTACGTCCTAAAAACCACTGTATTTCTTCAATTTCTGGATGTTTTAACATTAGGTTTCTGACTTTTATAGCCGTATTTTTTGTTTTTTTAATGGAGGTTATACCAGGTAGTTCTAATTCTATTTGTAGTTGGTTTCTTTCTGCTGGAGGAAAGAATTGTCGAGGGAGAGTTCTGACTTGAATGAAACCAGTTATCGGTAAAATTAAACTTAAGAATATTCCTAACCATGGACTGCTAAATACACTTCGTACACTGACTTTATAAAGTTTAGTTAAAGAAGAATTTGCAAACCCGGTTTGCCACCATTTTTGTTGAATATGATGCGAATAATAATGATAAATATGATATAGTCTACCTGCCAAACCAGAACCTATGGTTAGAGAAAATATTAAAGAAGAAATAACAGCTAAAATTACACTAATGCCAATCCCACCAGCAAATTCTCCACCAGGACCAGACATTAAAACAATTGGTAAAAATGCTAGAGCTGTAGTTAAAGTTGATGCTGTTAATGGCAGGAATAAATGATTAACAGCATCATTAATAGCAGTTTCAGCGCTCAATCCAGAAAGCATATTTTTAGTAATTCTATCAACAACAATAATTGCTGTATCAATCAATAATCCTAAAGCTACAATTAATCCAATTATTGAGGTTTGATTTACAGAAACATTCAGAAGTTTCATCATCCCTAAAACCATACAACTTGATAAGGGTAATGCTAAACTTACAACAGTTGCAGATTTCCAACCCATTAAAAGTAATGTAATTCCAAATACCAGTATTCCAGTCACGAACAGGTTTAACATCAGACTGTTGAAACGAGCTTGAATATAATTATTTTGATTAAAAATTATCTCAAGTTTCAGACCTTGACCAAGCTCTTGCCGGAATTTTTCTATAGTTGCTTCTGCTGATTTTGCCCAGAGGTCTATTTGATAATCTGATTTAACAAATACAGCTAAAGCAGAACCAGGATAACCATTAATTAATGCAAGTTCATTTGGTGGTTCAGCAATTGTTTTTCTTACTTCAGCAATGTCTCCAAGTCTAGTAAATTCTCCTTGGTTACTAAAGCTAATTGGAATATTCTGAATCCGATATAGGGAATCTAAATCTGAATCAACTTCTAGGAGTAAACCATTATTTTTGCTACGAAATAGACCAGAAGAAACTTTAGCATCACTTTGTTGAATTTGTGCTGATAATTGTTGAGCGGTGAGACCAAGACTAGCTAATTTAGCGGCATCAATTTCTACTAATACTTCTTCTTGAGGATTACCAATTTTGGCAACTTTTTCTGTTCCTGGTAATGCTAATAATTTATCTTTTAATGATTTAGATAAACGGGTAATAATTGCATAATTTGGTTTTGTATCTTGTGACCAAATTAAAGCAGTAATCATAGTATAAGCTCTAGCTTCAAGTTCTTCTAATCGTGGCTGACTTGTACCAGCAGGTAATTGGGGAGCAACTTGATTTAATTGCTCTCTAATTTTTAACCAAACTGTGTCCACGTTTGCTTTTTTAACTGAATCTAATAATTCAATACTAATAGTTGAAATTCCTACTTTAGAAGTTGAATTTGTAGTTTTAATTTCTTCTATTTCAAATAGTTGTTCTTCTATTTTTTCTGTGATTAATGTTTCTACTTGTTCCGCATCAGCTCCTGACGAAAAAGTTGTGATGACTGCAAAGCGGGAGGTTAATTCTGGGTCTTCAAGTCGTGGCAATGTTAAAAAAGATGATACTCCCCAAACCACAATAATTAGTATGGTTAGTATTAATAATCGCAAGTTTCGATAAAATAAAGTTGCCATTTCAGTTATCAGTTATCAGTTAAGAGTTAATAGTTAATAGTTATCTTTCGACTCTTAAAACAATCTATCAGGTTTATATTTTATAGCAATGAGAATTTTGACTTAGTTTTGTCACATTTGTTTTTATTGCGGATATCGCAATAGAAAAATGTAGGGGTTTGTTATCCCAACCCCCTGCAATAAAATTAGGACTTACGCAGGTTAACCCCCCTTTCCCCGGTTTCTCGTAGAAATCTATTGCTCAAAACAACAATTTATCGTAGAAACCGGATTTCTTTGCGTAAGTCCTAAAAATATTACAATAGACCTCTCCAGAAAAGAGGCAACAGGTAACTCTTAACAGGGAACAAGAAGAAATAATTGATAATTTATGGATAAGAATTGATTTTATTTTTTATTTTTGCAGATGTCTAATAATAGATTGCGGCTTTGTTGCATGAAAATATATAGCTGCCACACTTGCTCCGTATATGTACTTCATAATGCGTGGAAACTGCTGTAACTATTAGACTTCTTGCAGAAGTCAGGGAATAGGGAATAGGGAATAGGGAATAGGGAATGAAATTGTTGATTTCATATCTTGAATTGATTTCATCTTTTATTTTTGGAGATGTCTATTGTCCAACAGATGAATGAAACATCAACTATTGTCCAATAGATGAATATAGCACTACGCAAATAGGTTAGGACATTGTTAAATCCTGTTTGCGCAGCATTCCGTAGGAAAACCCTTTTACAATCTTCTGTTCCTAGTTAAGTGTTCCCTGTTCCCTATTCACGCTTCGCGTAGCGCTATAAAATATCAATCTCGGAAAAGAGAGCGATATAGCTGCCACAGTTGCTCCGCGTTTCATGTGCCTAGCAGATATTCTATCGCTACTTTCATGCAACAAAGCCATAGATTGCTATAAATTCTATAGTAATTATCTTGGTCTAGGGAAAAGTGGGAGCAAGATGCTCCCCCTATTTCCTCCAACTTCTCAAACTTCCCACATTTCCTACACTTCCTACTCTACTCCTTGATTACTTTTACCAAAATTAGCCAGAAGTAAATAACAACAAGGAACCAAATAGAGCGCAACAAGAGTCGAACCACCAACACCACCAGCGATCGCCACCGCCAAAGGAGGCCAAAAGCTACCACCTTGTACCAACAAAGGAACAAACCCGATCATCGTAGTTAAGGTTGTGGCAACTACATGACGAGTGGAACCCATAACAACTTGGCGCATAGCTCGACGGTTGCCTATGGATGCTTCGGAGTCTTCCAGAATGGCAGCTAAAACTACTACTGAGTCATTAATGGCAACTCCCACTAAACCAAATGTGCCGATGAGACTCATAAAACCGAAGGGATAACCAAATAACCATAAACTAAAAAATCCTAAACCAATAGCACAAATGGCGACTCCGCCAATAATGGCAGTTGCTCGGAAAGAATTTAAGGATAAGACTAAAATTGAAGTTGCTAACAAAAATACAAGAGGCAGTGTAGAAAACAAATTTGCTTCAGTATTACCTTGTTGTTCGGACTCTCCAGCAACTTCCAACCAATACCCGGATGGTAACTCAAAGTTGGAATCATTTAACCGCTGTTGCCACCCGTTCAGAACTTCGGAAGGTAAAACTCCAGCAGCAATAAAACCTTGAATTAAGTTTACTCGTCTGCCATTACGTCTCCTAATAACCGAAAATTCTGGCTGTAATTCTAATTCTGCTAAAGCTGATAGAGGTATTGTATCAGTTGCACTAAATCGGTTTTGATTTAGACTAGAGTTAGTAGGTTGTAAGTCTAGAGATGTAATTTTGCTAAGGTCTCCCCGTTTAGCGTTCGATACTCGCACCCGCACTGGTAATTCTTCGGTATCTTCAATTATTGAACCTCCTAAATTTCCCTCCAATGAAGTTTCTAATTGTTGGGAAAGGGAAGCTCGATCTAATCCTGCTAAACGAATTTCTTCCTCATTTACTTGTAATTGTAATTGGGGTCTAATTTCACTTAAAGTGTCGCGGGTATGAGTTACTTTCGGAACTTGAACTAACAGACTTCTTGCTTGTTCTCCTAATTCTTGTAAACCCTTTAAATTAGGACCATAAATTCTCATTTCTACTGGTGCATCAAAAGGAGGTCCTTGTTCTAATTTTCTAATCAAAATTTGAGCTTCAGGAAATGCAGTATCAACTTCTGCTTGTAATTTATTAACTAATTCCGACTTAGCAATTGAATCTAACTGTAAAAATCCTTGAGCATAATTTGCAGCTTGTCTACCTGACGTTATGTTGTAGAAATACCGAGGAGAACTACGTCCTAAAAACCATTGTAATTCTTCTATCTCTGGATTTTTCAACATTAAGTTTCTGACTTCTATAGCAGTATTTCTTGTTTTTTCAATCGAGCTTAAACCAGGTAGTTCTAATTCTATTTGTAGTTGGTCTCTATCTACTGGAGGAAAGAATTGTTTAGGGAGATTGCCGACTTGAATTAAACCAATTATTGGTAAAGTTAAACCCAATAATATTCCTAACCAGGGAGTGCTAAATATACTTCTGAGAGTGACTTGATAAATTTCCGTTAAATAAGAATTGGTAAAACCTGTTTGCCACCATTTTTGTTGATTATTCTGAGAATAATGATGATGATTATTGTATAGTTTACCTGCCAAACTAGAACCTATAGTTAGAGAAATAAATAAAGAGGAAAGAACAGCAAAAATCACACTAAGACCAATGCCACCAACAAATTCTCCACCAGTACCAGGCATTAAAACAATTGGTAAAAATGCTAGAACTGTAGTTAAAGTTGATGCTGTTAATGGCATAAATAAATGATTAATTGCCTTATTAATAGCAGTTTCAGCTTTCAGTCCTGAAACTATATTTTTAGTAACTTCATCAACAACAATAATTGCTGTATCAATCAATAATCCTAAAGCTACAATCAATCCAGTTATTGACATTTGATTTAGTTGAACATTCAGAAACTTCATCATTCCTAAAACGATACAACTTGACAAAGGCAATGCCAAACCCACAACAATAGCAGATTTCCAACCCATTAAAAATACTGTAATTCCAAATACCAGCATCCCACTTATTAATAGATTCAAAATCAAACTTTTTAAACGAGTTTCAATATAATTACTTTGATTAAAAATAATCTCCAGTTTCAGACCTTCACCAAGTTCTTGACGGAATTTTTCTATAACTGCTTCTGCCGACCTTGCCCATGAGTCTATTTGATAATTTGATTCTACAAATGCAGCTAAAGTAGAAGCCGGACGACCATTAATTAATGCCAGTTCATTCGGTGGTTCAGCAATTGTTTTTCTTACTTCAGCAATGTCTCCAAGTCGAGTAAATTGCCCTTGGTTACTAAAGCTAATTGGAATATTTTTAATCCGCTCCAAGGAATCTAAATCTGAATCAACTTCTAATATTAAATCATTATTTTGACCGCGAAATAAACCAGAAGAAACCTTAGCATCGCTCTGTTGAATTTGTGCTGATAATTGTTGAGGTGTGAGACCAATACTAGCCAACTTAGCTGCATCAATTTCTACCACTATTTCTTCCTGAGGATTACCAACTTCGGCAACTTTTTCTGTTCCTGGTAATGCCAATAATTCATCTTTCAATAATTCAGATAAACGGGTAAGAATTGCATAATTAGGTTCAGTATCTTGTGACCAAGTTAAAGCAGTAATCATAGCATAAGCTTTAACTTCAAGTTCCTCTAATCGTGGTTTACTTGTACCAGCAGGTAATTGGGAATCAACTTGATTTAATTGCTCTCTAATTTTTAACCAAACTGTATCAGCGTTTGTTGCTTCAACTGAATCTAATAATTCAATATTAATAATTGAACTTCCTACCCTCGAAGTAGAATCATAGTCTTTAATTTCTTCAATTTCAGATAATTCTGCTTCTATTTTTTCTGTAATTAATGTTTCTACTCGTTCCGCATCAGCTCCCGGCCAAAAAGTTGTAATAACTGCAAGACGGGAAGTTAATTCTGGGTCTTCGAGTCGTGGCAATGTGAAAAAGGATGATGTTCCCCAGACAATAATTATTAGTATTGCCAGGATTAATAATCGGAAGTTTCGGTAAAATAAAGTAGTCATTTCAGTTATTAGTTATATTTTATTTAAGGTTTTTTTGCCAAATTTGTGATGTAAAAAAGCTAATTTTGATGTAATATCAAATGTTTGCCTCAGAGTGTTATAAGAAACCGGGTTTATGGGAGGTCAATGGTACGGACGTTGCATGCAACGTCCGTACAAGAGCATTTAATATAAACCCGGTTTCTCTGCTTTTTTACAAGGGATACTAAAACTATATAGCAGTTTTCAAATGGATAAACCACAGTCGATTTGCATCGGGGGCATGATGGAATATTTGTTGATGTCGCAAGTTGAGGAGCAAGAACTTTGAAACTAGCCTTTGACTCCTGTACGGGCGTTTGCGGAGCTTTGCATTAGCACATGGCCATTTCCGTTCCGGAATGCTCCGCAAACGCCCCTACGACTCCTGACTCCTACAGCAGTTTTGTGGTTTACTCAACTGAAAAGCGCTATAATTTCTCCCCCACTCCCCCACTCCCTTACTCCCCACTCCCCCACTCCCCCTGTAATGTAAACGCTCCCCAATAATACGGACTTATCCCTTGCTGCAACATTTGCAATTGGGCTGCCCGCAACGCCTCTACAGGTGACAACTCCTGCTTCAACATTCCTTGATAAAACTGCGACATTAAATCTGCTGTTCTAGAATCATCCACTCGCCACAACGAACCTACTACCCGTTTTGCCCCTGCATACATGAATATCTTTGTCAAACCTACCAAACCTTCTCCTTTAATATCCTTCCCTAAAGCTGTTTGACACGCACTCAATACTACTAATTCTGCTGGTAAATTAAGATTAAAAATATCATTCAGTCGCAGGAAACCGTTTTGCCAGTTGCCGTTTTTATCCACTAACGACATGACAACCCCTGACAATTCTGGTTGCTTACCGTTAGCAAAACCGTGAGTGGCAAAATGTACAATCTGATATTGGGCTAATTCCTGACTGGTTGCTATTTCTCTGTTGGCCTGAAAATCAAAAGCTTGAGTGCGTTCCGACTCTGGTATTAAAGCCATAATTGCTTCTGCTTCAGTGCGAGTACCTGGAAGTCTATCCCATCTAATACCAACATCTCTAGCGGCCCTATCTAATTGTTGTGCCTCTAGGGGGAAAGCTCGACTCCGAGATTCTGCTGTAGATATTGTGGTAGTTTTACCTGTAAACCTAGCATCATCAGGGCTAAATACTGGGTCGGCAATAATAGCCACTTTCTTCGGGGCAAGTTTCCGAGATTTTGTACTATTGCGGATATTGGCAATAGTAGTAACTGAAGGGAGATTTACTATTTCGTGGTTAACTATTAAAGGTTGATAACCATCACTTTCTCCATCGGTATTTGGTATTGATAAGGCAGAAAAAGGAATTCCTTGTAAGAAGCGATCGCCAACTATTAATAGACGTTTTTTGTTTAATTTATCCGCAACTGGTTTGAGCAGAATTTCTGTCAGCTCATCGGCAGTGCTATCAACTTTTGCTATGTTGTTGCCTTCCCCTGGGTTTGTTATTGTCAGCATTAACTCTGTAGCAGCATTTTTGATTTTTGCTTGGGGAGGGAGTTGATAACTGTGGATGCTGTCTTTGGTGACTGCCCACAAATAACTGCTTTTTTTTCCCAGGGAATATTGTAGAAGTAAGGTGTTGTCATCTAATACTTGTTGTTGAACTTTTTTGAGAGTGAGGGGTTGAGGTTCAGTTATATCTGCATAATTTGGGCTGGTGGTACGAATTTTGACGCGTAACTGGTTGTATTCATCTATGAGTTGGTCTCTTGTTTGTTCGATGTTGGCTTTTTGTTCGCAGGTGTATTCTCCACTAAGGAGTTTGATGCGTTGGGTTTCGATGGCATTGAGTTGTTGTTGCAGCTCTGTTTCTGCCATTGCTAGTTTGGGATCTATTCCTTGGCGGATATTGACACTAGCTTCGTTGAGGAGTTCGAGGAAAGCACGGGCGCGACTGCGTTCACTGGCGTGAAAGGCTTTGGCATCGTAACCTTGGTTTGGATTTTGTTTTTGGAGTTGCATGAGTAAGTCGATGTAGAATTCATATCTATCCTGGACGGTGGCAAAGTAGAAGGCGCGGAGTTCAACACTAGCAATTTTGGTACGGAGGTCTTCAATTATTTCTAGGGATTTTTCTATGAAAGTTAGACTTTCAGTGAGTTTGCCTTGGTCTCGTTTGAGCCAAGCGATATTAAAAAGAGTGGTTGCTTCCCCACGGCGATCGCCTATTTGCTCAAGTAGAGGTAAAGCTTGATT
>NZ_JBNHEQ010000053.1:0-20827 GCF_050016015.1 Dapis hubbardiae BLCC-M172 | reverse complement strand
AGCTTTTTGTTTTTCTCCTAAGCTAGAGTAGACACTGCCAATACTTATGAGAGTGGTTGCTTCCCCACGGCGATCGCCTATTTGCTCAAGTAGAGGTAAAGCTTGATTGTAGAAATTGAGTGCTTTTTGTTTTTCTCCTAAGTCATCGTAGACACTGCCAATATTATTGAGAGTGGTTGCTTCCCCTCCTCGATCGCCTAGTTGCTGAAGTAGAGGTAAAGCTTGATTGTAATAATTGAGTGCTTTTTGTTTTTCTCCTAAGTCACTGTAGACAAGGCCAATATTATTGAGAGTGGTAGCTTCCATTCTTTTATCCCCTACTTGCTGAACTAGAGGTAATGCTTGCTGGTAGTAATTGAGAGCTTTTTGTTTTTCTCCTAAGCTAGAGTAGATACGGCTAATACCAACAAGTGTAACTGCTTCCCCTCCTAAATTACCCGTTTTCCTAAATAGTAATAGTGCCTCTTCCCATTCAGCAATAGCTTGACTGAGAGATTCTGCTGTACCTTGCTTCTTTAGTTCTAATCCCTCCTTCAATAATCTTCCTGCCTCAGCATCAGGGTTGCTTTGAGCAAGAATTTCTCCCTTATTCACAATACTTGGCAACATTAATACAGGAAAACTGACATTAAATAACATCAGACTATTAATACTGAGAATAGACAACCATCGCATTGGAGAAACCATAAATTTCACCTTTACCCCACAACTATAAATTTTCATTTATTATATTTCTGGTTTTAGAGAAGATATGCAATTGAGGTTTGACTAAATGGAGGACATTAATAATTTGCGTGTAGGGAAGATTGGGAACTTTACTCATAATAATAATTCCTTGACGATCGCCCCTGCCGAAATAGGAAATTCATCTTCAATAGGTTCAAGGTAAAGTTCTATAGCTTCTTGAATATTAGTCATTGCCCAAAGTAGGGGCCAATGGCATTCGCCCTGACAGGGCTTTGGTTCTGACTGTGTGGTTTATCAATCTCAAAAGCGCTGTAAATAATACGCTATCTTTAGGGGGCAAATGGCATTTGCCCCTACAAAATATGGTGGTTATGGGTAAGTCCTGAACTTTTTGTTGGGTTTCCGTATGTCAACCCAACCTACAAAGTAGCTACTTACTCAAGAATTACTTCTCACTTCTGTAGGGGTGATTCGCGAATCACCCCTACAGACTTCACTAACTGCCGAGGAGCTAATTGATTAGTTCCAGTTGTCACAACCAAATCTCCTGGTTGCAATACTCCCCGCACCAGACTCCTGTCTCCCTCCGTATGCAAAACCTCAACCATTCTTTTTTCAGTCTGATAAGTTCCCAAAGGTAAATCCAAATCTGACTTATCGGGAGAAACCAGAGCAAAACAAGCTAACAACCCCCGCTCTCCCCAAACCAAAGCAGAAGTTGGCAACCAATATCCCTCCATACTTTCAATCTCATTAAGTTCCAAACGAACAACAGTACCCGGAGCAACAGCTTGCGATAGTGCCAAAATTACACTTTGAGTCCGAGTCGTAGAATCTACTTCTGGTAAAATCGACAAAACTTTTGCACTATAAGTTCTCTCTCCCACCCTTACTTCCTCGAGACTACCTATTCTCAAACGACTAGCTTGAGTTGGCGGCACCCCAACCCGAACTTTTCTGTCGCCACCCTCAACAAAACGCACAACACTCTGGCCAGCATTAACCACTACTCCCTCATCTAAATTACGCACAGAAACAGTCCCAGAAAAAGGAGCATAAAGAATACTCTTTCCCAGAACAACATCAATTTCAGAAATTTGTGCCTCGAAACGTTTAACTTCTGCTTTTTGAGCTTCTATCTGTTCGATGCGAGTTCCAGCAATAAGTTCGTCTAATTGACTTTCCACCTGACGCACTCTAGCTCGTTGCGCTTCTATCTGTTCGATGCGAGTTCCGGCAATAAGTTCGTCTAATTGACTTTCCACCTGACGCACTCTAGCTCGTTGCGCTTCTATCTGTTCGATGCGAGTACCAGCAATAAGTTCATCTAACTGACTTTGTACCTGACGAACTCTAGCTTTTTGAGCTTCTATTTGTTCCGAACGAGTTCCTGTCTGTAGCTTTTCTAATTCACTCTGCGCTCTCTCAAGTCTAGCATTCAGAGTATCAGTCTCAGTGGCAGCTTCATCAAGTTGTTCTAGAGAAATTGCTCCCTCTTTATAAAGTCCTTCACGTCTTTTTTCTCGAATTTCCGCTAATTCTACTTGTTCCTCTAAGTCTAATAGTGCCGAACGAGCTGCTTCAATATCTTCGGTGCGGGGTCCTGTTTGCAATTCTTGTAATCTTGCTTGTTCTTGAGCTAGGGATGCACGAGTCGCTGCAATAACTTCTACCCTTGCTCCTCTTTGCAGTTCTTGTAATTTGGCTTGTTCTTGAGCTAATGATGCGCGAGTCGCTGCAATAACTTCTATCCTCGGTCCCCTTTGCAATTCTTGTAATTTGGCTTGTTCTTGAGCTAATGATGCGCGAGTCGCTGCAATAACTTCTACCCTCGGTCCCCTTTGCAATTCTCTGAGGTTGGCGATCGCTCTTTCTTTCTGCGCTGTTAATACTGCTCGTTGGGCTTTTGTTTGGCTAGTGTCCAGTTGAGCGATCGCTTGTCCTTTGGTTACTTTTTCTCCTTCTTCTATATATATAGATTGAAGTAAACCAGATTGTTCAAAACCAAGTTCGCTAGTCCGTTTAGCTTCTACAATTCCTGTATAACTTTGAGAAACTGAGTAGGAGTTCACTAATTTTATGGGGATAGCTTGAACAGAAAGGATATTGGGAAGAGAACTTTCTGAGGTTGGTTTGGCAGAAATCTTTTGATTCTGGAGAAATTTTAGACTACCAAAAGCTATTGCCAAAATAATTACCAGGAGGCTAACCCCAATTAATTTCTTTTCTTTGCCTTTTGGTTTGAAGTTGGCAGTCTCAGATTGAATTGGTAAAGTTTCTATCTCATCAGTTAAAATTGTCACTTTACCATTTGTTTCATCAGATTTAGAGTCTAACAATTTGTTGTCTGTCATTGGTTTTTGCTCTAAAGATTATTTGTCAAGTAAATCTAAAAAAGGGCTGAAATATACTAAGTCCTGTTTCCTGGGTTTGGTGACTAAACCCCTAAATTTGCTATTAGCCAGGGATTTTTCAAGATTTAATATTTATTTAATAAACACTCTCTAACTTAACTATATAGCAGTCGCCATTACGAGCGCGGACATTCTCACACCTCTCAAATTTAGTCAGAGCAATAATGTAGGGGCTAATGGCCATTAGCCCCTACTTTACCTATAGATGGCCAATTTTGGCTTAACATAAAATAAAAGTGGATTTTTAAAACAGTCGTTTGATATATTAAAATTAAAACATACGTTTAAAATAATTGCAAGGGCAGCTAATTGATGATTAAATCAAATAAAGCTGCATATTCTGGAAAACAAACACAGGATTGAATGGGTAAAAACTCAACTATTGATACAAAGGAGCAAATTCTCAATGCTGCCGAGAAACTGTTTGCCTCTTTAGGCTTTGCAGGAACTTCACTAAGGGCCATAATTCGGGAAGCCGACGTGAACTTAGCGGCCATTCATTATCATTTTGGTTCAAAAGAAGAACTATTTAGTGCAGTAGTCCGACGAGTAGCAGAACCCATCGTCGAAGAGCAACTACGAGAACTGACTATTCTAGAAGAGTCAGACAACCTCCCTTCAGTACCAGAAATTTTCACAGCTTTTCTCGCCCCTCCCCTACAGATGATTCAACAGGGATCGGAGGAATATCGGATTCATGCACAATTTATGGGGCGTTGTCGTGCTGAACCCTACCCAGTTCAGAAACTAGCAGAACAAGAATTTAGAAACAGTCAACAAAGATTTCTATATATACTGACAAAAGTGCTACCCCATCAATCTCCCACAGAATTAAAATGGAAACTTGATTTAGTAGTTGCGATGCTAGTGCGCACATTGAATCAAATGGAGCAATCAGAAATATTAAGTGGAGATAATTCAGTTGAAGATATTGATAAACTTGTGCAGCGTCTGGTAACTTTTGTAAGTCATGGAATTAGTGCTTAATAGAATTCAGAATTTAGAATATAAAAGGATTTTGATTCATCTCAATTGTTCTTACATATCTCATAAATCATTAGACATTTCCAGAAAAGAGGGAATAGAGAATAGTGAAAATTAATTGATAATTTATAGATAAGAATTGATTTTATTTTTAATTTTTGGAGAGGTTTATTCCTGATTACTATTATGTCTATAATTCCATCTATACTCCCCCACTCCCCCACTCCCTCACTCCCCTACTCCCCTACTCCACTACTCCAATTATGCCATATAGTAAATTTACCCTCAGCAAAGCTGTAGAAGATTTTCAACTGACTATTATTGAAGGAGATCGCTTTGTGCCAGAAGTTCCGCAAATTAATCCTACTGCTTTACTCCAAGATACTCTTAAAGAAACAGTACCTTGGGCGATCGCTGTCGGTAGTGAAAAAGCTCGTTCCGAAGGCATTATTAATCCAGTATTATTAGAAGTCAAACGTCAGCTCAAAGGAAAAATTAGTGTTTTTTCCGGTGAAGAGTTTGCCGTACAACCAGAAGTCGATCTAACTGAATATGTTGATTTTCTCATTAGTCATTCTCCAGAACAATTGTATATTAAAGCGCCTGTAGTAGTTTTAGTGGAAGCGAAAAAAGAAGACCTGAAACCAGCACTTGGACAATGTTTAGCAGAAATGGTAGCAGCTCAACGGTTTAATCAACAGAAACAACAACCAATTTCAACTATCTATGGTACAGTCACAAGTGGTATAGTTTGGCGATTTCTGAAACTAGAAGAACAAACTGTCACAATAGACTTCTCCGATAATAAAAAATAAAATCAATTATAGAGGAGAAATTATCAATTATTTCTCCCTTATCCCTGCTCCCTGCTCCCTACTCCCTCTTTTCTGGAGATGTGTATTGATTTAACAGATTATCCGTTGCCGCCTGTTGAGCAGATTTTAAGCTTTCTGGTTTGGATGGTGCAGAATGGCTGATGTTGGTTAAAGACTAATGGCATTGATAGATAATTTAGGAAAAGTTTATTATTGCCCACTAAAAAGTAATCGCGCGCGTAGATGACACTGGGGGTATAGAAAAATATAAAAATATTGCTGAATTAAGCTGGAATGAATCAGAAGAAATATCAGGTAAAATAGTTAAGATCAAAGGTTTTCCCAGGGATAAAAAAGTCAAGCTATTCTGGGCAACTGTTTCTACCAACTTCAGCAGAATATATTGTTACTAATGACATGAGTAATAATAGTACGGATGATCTTGAATTTGAGATTCAAACTAGATGGAAAATTGAAGAGTTTCACAGAGAAATTAAACAACTAACAGGGGTAGGATTTTGCCAATGTCGTCGGGCAGAAATTCAAAAAAATCATATTGCTTGTGCCATGTTAGTCTGGAATTATTTGAAAAAAATGGCAAATCCATACGGGGAAAAATATTGATCAAATGAAACATCAATTATTATCAGAATATAAGCGTATCTGAACTCAAATATCCGTCAATTAAAATGATTGTTATTTGAGTTTTTATAGACTGTTTAGAATTAGCAAGGCTAGGCGATCGCTATAAGTTTTTTGGAAGCGTTGGCGGAGCCTAGCGGCAGCTATATCGCTCTATTTACCATGGGCTATATATAGTGTCTTTGCGTAAGTCCTGATGAGAAAAATTCAAGGGTGTAAACTGTTCTTTTAGTGGTTGTGAAAAATTCCATCCAATGGGCAAATTATCAATATTATCCAAAGCTATCAAAGTCGTAGCTAATTGATTTTGAATACAACTTTGAAATTCGGTCTCATCATTCAATTCCGAACATGAATTTGATTCACAATTTGAGACTATTATTTCTGTTACTCTATTGCTTAAGTTTGAGGTGATTTCACTTTTTGATAAATTTTTGATTTTTTAATCTTTCTAAATCTTCTCGTGCTACAGATTTCTCGGAAACAAATATCTCTAATAAATCACCCTCTCCAGACTCAAGTGGATTCCGTAAAGCATTGGCAATTTGACCACATAACTGTTGATAGGGAAGAGAATAAAGATTTTAGTTATTACCTGTCCCTATCGAACTTTGAAAAACAATCATCCTCTGTGTAATAGGAGTAAGATTTCTGCTTTTCATCCATAGTTTAATACAGAATCTTTGTAACCAAGAACGAACAACTAAATTGTAAGCTGCTTCTGCTAAGATAGCTGTTAGAATTGACTGCATCAGGATGGTACTAGCAACATACTATGTATTATTATGTAATCTCTCTATAGTTTTTCTGTATTGTTCAACCAGTTCTATAGAAGACTGGGAACCTGAGACTCCAAACATAAATGTTAATAGTCTTGAATATAGTAAAGTATGCATAATCTAAACTCCTCAAGTGATAAGCTATTTAGCATTTAAACAAGTATATATTCAATTTTTGTTAAAGGTAATAGGCAACAGGCAATATAAAATCTAAATGATTCTTAGCTTATACACAAGCTTGGTTAATTTTTCTATAAAAGGGAAGTGTGGCAGAATAAATACCCAAAATAAAATAATCAGGTTGTTCTGAGAACTAAATTTAATATTATAACCTAATTATTGATATTTATCAAACTACAAATTGTCAAACAAAAAGGCAGGCAAAAGCCCACCTAAAACAAAATTATATTGTCTAACTATTGGACAATAGTAACTAAGATAACATTGCCATTACACCACCAACAAAGGTTTGCAAATTATCCACTAAAGCAGTAGTAATTCCATGAGTAAAAGGTAAACTATCAATTACCATTACTAAACACAACAACATCATGTAATAAATGGAATACTTAAAGAGCGATCGCGCCACATCTTTATTATCAGGCTCCTTCAACAACTCCCAAGCTTTCTTAATAAAAATTGCACCAAGGTAAGTTGCTAATACTCCATAAACTGCTCCACTTGTATGCAATGGATAAACTAGCAATAGTGTCATCGGAATCAAAATCAGAGTGTAAACCCAAATCTGTCTAGCTGTTTCCTCATTTCCTTCAATTACAGGTAACATTGGTACACCCACTTCCTTATATTCATCACGAATATAAATTGCTAATGCCCAAAAATGAGGAGGAGTCCAGACAACAATTATGGCAAACAGTAACCAAGCTGCCCAACTTAATTCTCCTGTAACAGCAGCCCAACCTACCAATGGAGGAATAGCACCAGCAGCACCACCAATGACAATATTTTGAACACTGTGACGTTTTAACCAGTGAGTGTAAATAGCAACATAAAAAACTATTCCAGACATTGCCAACAGTGCAGCTAGTAAATTAGCAAAAACTGTCAGCAAAGTAAATGATATAGCTGCCAGAGTCAATGCAAAAATCAGAGCATGACGGGGTTGAACTCTCCCAGATGGAATAGGACGCCAGCGAGTACGCTCCATAATATAGTCAATATCGCTGTCGTAGATACAGTTGATAGTATTAGCTGCACCTGAAGCTAAAGTTCCACCAACTAATGTAATGAATAACAGAAGGGGAGAAACTTCTCCTTTTGCACCCAACCACATTCCGGCTGCAGTTGTTATCAATAGCAGCAGAATAATGCGGGGTTTTGTGAGTTGATAATAGCTTTTAATTACTTGTAGAATATTGTCGTGACGTCGTGGAAGACTATGTGAAATAACTTCTTGCATGGATTCTTAATTTGTTAATTTTCTGTTGAAACTGGTTATTACTAGCGTGTCTAGGCTAAAATTGTGGGTAAATTTTTTGGTTGCTTAAACCTCTCCCCCGACCCCTCTCCTGCAAAGAGAGGGGAGCCATACTCCCTCTTAGATCCTCCCCCCCTTTCAAAGGGGGGTAAGGGGGGATAGGAAGCGCATTCGGAGGTTAGGTTTTTTTGCATTAGTCCTAAGCAATATAAAAACGGATATTAGTGCCAGTTAATTTTTGATGTTAGCCAGTTTGAAAAGTTTAGTTACTTGTATAGCACTACGCATCTAGGTTATATCAAGTCTGATTTCCGGTAGTATCGGTGTAAAAAAGCATAGAAACCGGGTTTGTATTAAATGCTCTTGTACGGACGTTGCATGCAACGTCCCTACCATTGAACTCCAATAAACCCCGTTTCTTATAACAGGTCATCTTTAGATTACTTCTGCAGATAGCTAAGGTTTCTAATCTAATAACTCACAAAAGAGGGGTATATTACTGTATCTAGATTAACAATTAAGCTTTTGCAACTTGGCGATCGCGTAAAGCAATCACAGTAAAAGCTACTAAAGTTCCTAGTAATGCTGCTCCTATAGCTTGGTGAGATACAGTTAATAGCTCAATTTGCAGACGTAACCGGAATGTCATAACCCCCAAACCAATTTGAGCTAATACTAATAAACCAGACCAGTTTGCTAACTTTCGCAGCAGCGGATGTAAGGCAGAGGTGCGCCACGCCATTACTACTAATGTTAATGTTGTTAAAGTCGGAGGCACAACACCAAAAATGTGACTATTCATTACTGTACAAAGTTCGGCAATACCAAAGCATTGATGCAGTGCCCACTGAGAAGCAACTAATGCACCCATTAAACTTTGTAAATAGACGAAAATAGCAGCAGTTAATCCCACCCAAGGTAATTTACCAACGTTCCCAGTACCTTTGTATGGAATCATTGACATACCCATGACCAATAAAGTCATAAAGTAAAGTAAAGCCGTACCCAGATGAGCAGTCACAATATCAAAACGTAATAGTTGTGTTACTGTTAACCCACCAAGTACACCTTGGAAAACTATGAGACCTAAAGCAAAAGTGGATGCCCAGGGTAGCCAACTAGGTAGTTCCTGTCTGTGCCACCATGATAAACCCATCAGAGCGATCGCCCCAAAACCGATTAAACTTGCATCTAATCTATGGAACCATTCTAAAAATACCTGTAGGTTCATTTGTGCCATTGGTACTAACTTACCATAACACAACGGCCAGTCAGGACAAGCTAAACCTGCATTCATCACTCTGGTAGCACTACCAATAGCCATCAATATTAGGGTGGCTACACATAGTTTCCATACTAAACCACGAATGCGTTCCCGTGCTGGAGACTGAGAGTAAATAATTTCATTGTTATTTAAAACAGAGTTGGCCATAAATTTTACATTTTATTGTTACTAATTTAACGAAATACTAAGTATTGACAAAGAGAGAAAGGTGAATGATTTTTGTTACTATAAAGGATAGTATTTCTATAATTGTAGAGCTTTAGAAAGTTTTCTGATTTTAATGTTTCTTCACAGTTTATTGCTGTATATGTTACCAATTTCCAAAAAAGTTTATTTTTAACTTTTTCTCCTTTTTCAAACCAGTAAAATATGAACTTTAAGAGTACACAATTTAATTTTAACTTTTTTGAGCCAAAGTGTGGGGTAGTTTTTCAGTGCAATAGTTAAAATAAAATAAACTTTGCCTAGAGAAATTATAGATAAAATGGAGAGAACCTAAAATCTTCCTAAAAAGTAACAATTATATCTAGTTATAGGTAGATGGTTAGTTTAAGCTAAGTAGTTGAGTATGACAACAAGTCACAGACTCTTCTACCTAGGTTATGGTTAACAACTGAAACTAAAAATAGTGAAGTTTTGAACCTAATTAAACCAAGTTAAGTAGACAGAGTTTCCACATACAAATTTTAAGTTTGTGGAGAAAATAACTTATAGACTGCGAGAACCTGATTTTCTGGGAAATATCAAAGCAGTATCCAAAACTAAAACCTGAGATTTGGATAAGTTTGGTTAAGTTCACTAGAACAACAAAATAACCTAAGTAAAATGGAAGAAAAAGAAAAAGTACCAGTCTCAATAATAACTTTAGTAGTTGGTATAGTAATCGCCATAATTAGCGTATGGGCAGGTCAACATCATGGTCTTCTGCCAGAGCAAGCTTCCGAACAAGCGCCTCTGGTTGATAGATTTTTTGATGTAATGTTTACTATAGCAGCAGGTCTATTTCTAGTAGTAGAAGGCACAATTGTCTTTTGCGTAATTAAATTTCGTCAGCGCAAAGGAGATGATGGGGATGGTGCTAGCTTTAGAGAAAATTTACCATTAGAAATATTTTGGACTGCGATTCCATCTATAATTGTTATTGGTCTTGGCATCTATAGTGTAGATGTATACAGACAGATGGGTGGATTCGATCCAAGTGGTACAATGATGATGAGCCATCATCATTCCTCATCTCACCAGCAAGTGGCGAAAATGCCTGGGGCTGCTATTGCTGCTCCTATGATTGCAGATGCTGAAGGAATGGAATCAACAGAAGTAGCTGAAAAAGTGGCTAACAAATATGGTTTGGGAGCAACTCCTGAAGAAGGAGGAAAACCAGCAGATGTGGTAGTTGACATCACCGGTGTTCAATATGGTTGGTTGATGAACTATGCCGATAGTGGTGTCATGGCAGGAGAATTACATATTCCTGTAAACAAGGATATCCAAATCAACCTTTCTGCTAATGATGTAATTCATGCTTTCTGGATACCTGCTTTCCGTCTGAAGCAAGATGCAATTCCTGGTAAAGATACCCAATTACGTTTTACAGCTAGTCAAACAGGAGTATATCCAGTTTATTGTGCTGAACTTTGTGGTGCTTACCACGGAGCAATGAGAACAACTGTTGTTGTTGAAACCCAAGAAGAATATGAAGCTTGGATAGCAGAAAATACTTTTGCTCAAAAACCAGAATTGAATCAAGCTGTAGCAGTAAATACTGCTGATTTATCAGAGTCGGAATATCTTACACCCTACTCTCAGGAGATGGGAATTGATTCTGAAACATTAAATCAAATTCATCCAGCTTATCATTAAAAAAACGTTCTAGGATTTGGTAGAACAATAAATCAAATCAAATCCCTTGACTTTGGAGAAGAAAATTCTACCATCAGTATTGGTAAAACTCCAAGTTTTGTAGGGGTTTGGAGACAAAACCCCTACGTTCTGAACTCAGAGGTACTGATAACTGATGTACTGACAGTTCGCGTTTGCGGAGCATTCCGGAACGGAAACTGTCACTACTAGACGTTGCATGCAACGTCCCTACACCGATAACTGAAATGACACAAACACAAATTCCTTTAGATACTCAAGAATCACAACCGGAAAAATCACATCCGAAAGCTTGGAAGTGGTATCACTACTTCGGCTATAACATAGACCATAAGGTAATTGGCATTCAATATCTAGTTACTGCCTTCTTCTTTTATCTGCTCGGTGGTCTAATGGCAATGGGTCTAAGAGCTGAACTCTATACACCAGACCCAGACGTTCTCGACCCAAATGTCTATAACTCTTTCCTAACAAACCACGGCACGATAATGATTTTCCTGTGGATCGTGCCTGCTGCTATCGGTGGTTTCGGTAACTATCTCGTTCCCCTAATGGTGGGAGCAAGAGACATGGCGTTTCCAAACCTGAACGCCATTGCCTTCTGGCTCAACCCTCCTGCTGGAGCATTATTAATTGCAAGTATAGCTTTGGGAGGAGCGCAAAGTGGTTGGACAGCATATCCCCCACTCAGCATTATCACCAATAACGCGGGACAATCTTTATGGATTCTCAGTATTGTGTTAGTGGGAACCTCCTCAATTCTGGGTTCGTTGAACTTTATCACCACTATCCTGAAAATGAAAGTTCCTAGCATGAAATGGGATCAACTTCCCCTATTTTGCTGGGCAATTCTCGCTACCTCCGTTTTAGCTCTCTGCTCCACTCCTGTTTTAGCAGCAGCTTTGGTAATGTTATTATTTGACATCAATTTTGGCACCGGCTTCTTTCGACCAGAGATGGGCGGTGATGTGGTCATCTACCAGCACTTATTTTGGTTCTATTCTCACCCCGCAGTTTATCTGATGATTCTGCCAATATTCGGCATTCTCTCAGAAGTAATACCTGTTCATGCTCGTAAACCAATATTTGGTTATAAAGCGATCGCTTACTCCAGTCTCGCTATTTGTTTAGTAGGTTTGTTCGTATGGGTACACCATATGTTCACCAGTGGAACTCCTCCTTGGATGCGGATGTTCTTCACTATTTCTACTCTAATTGTGGCAGTTCCTACCGGAGTCAAAATCTTTAGTTGGGTAGCTACTCTCTGGGGCGGAAAAATTCGTTTTACCAGTGGAATGCTTTTTGCCATTGGTTTATTAGCAATGTTCGTCATGGGTGGACTCAGTGGCGTAACTATGGGAACAGCTCCCTTTGATGTTCACGTCCATGATAGTTACTATGTAGTAGCTCACTTCCATTACGTTCTATTTGGTGGGTCAGTGTTTGGTTTGTATGCAGGTATGTATCATTGGTTCCCCAAAATTACAGGTCGGATGTACAACGAAACCTGGGGTCGGATTCATTTTGTCCTCACCTTCATTGGTACCAACATGACATTCCTACCTATGCACGAATTAGGTTTACAGGGAATGCCACGTCGTATTGCCATGTATGACCCTAAGTTTGAATCTATCAACCATATCTGTACTTATGGGTCAATTATCCTTGGTTTATCCGTAATTCCATTCTTCATCAACATGATTTGGAGTTGGATGTATGGGCCAAAAGCTGGCGATAATCCTTGGGGTGGTTTATCTTTGGAGTGGACTACTAGCTCACCTCCCATCATTGAAAACTGGGAAGTATTGCCAGTAGTTACTTATGGTCCTTATGATTTTGGCTCGAAGAAAACTCTTGGTATTCGAGAGCGGTTCAAGCTGATTTCTCAACCAAGTTCCAAGGTTAAGGAAACAGGTGTACCTGTGTCTGAAGCTGATTCTTCATCCTTATATAGTGGTTCTGGTGATTCTCAGAATCCTCCAGGGGACAATTAGAAAAGAGGGAATAGGTAGGGACGTTGGATGCAATGTCCTTACAGAGTAGTAATAGTGCTTTAGATCATTGGGGGCAGGTTTATCTAATCAAATGTGAAAACTCATAAATTGAAACGGGAAACCCGCCCCTACTATTGCAACATTTTAGGTGTGTTACGCCATTAGTGGACCGACACAGCTAAAACTGTGCATTAGGGAGTAGGAGAGTAGGGTAGAGACGTTGCATGCAATGTCTGTACAGGAGAAAGATTCTTGTTGGGTTTTTCCGTTGGAAATGCTCTGCAAACGTCCCTCAACCCAACCTACATCTATATCCACCATTTAAGGTGTGTCACGCCAGTAGGGTGCGTTTTGCTGCGCAATATGTTTCGGCTAAGAGCCGACATGAATGCGGAGCATTCCGTCAGGAAAAAGCCAAGCGTAACGCACCGTAATAGTAGACCGAAACACCTAAAATGATAAGTTCCGACAGATTGCTAAATCCCTTTTATAGTCGGAATTTAGGCCGTAAATACGCACCCTACTTGACTCAACTATCCAACTTCAAAAATCAATTTTGTTTATCTAGGTACAGGAGATTATGCAAGGTTCAACAATTGAGACAACTAATAATTTAGTTGATACTTCAGTTCATTCGGCATCAGTAGAAGCAGGTCATCACGAAGAACATCAGGATTTAAGAGTTTTCGGATTATTAACATTTCTCGCTTCTGAGTCTTTGATGTTTGCAGGGTTATTTGCTGCTTATTTAATTTATCGAGCAAATGCAGGAGTTTGGCCTCCTGAAGAAACAGAGGTAGAGTTATTATTGCCGACAATTAACACTATTATTCTGGTTTCTAGTAGTTTTGTGATTCACAAGGGCGATACTGCAATTAAAAAGAATGATATCTCAGGAATGCGCTTATGGTATTTAGTTACAGCAATCATGGGTATCATTTTCTTAGGTGGTCAGGTTTATGAGTACATGACTTTGGGTTATGGTCTGACTACTAATGTCTTTTCCAACTGTTTTTATGTGATGACTGGTTTCCACGGTCTCCACGTTTTTGTTGGTGTATTGCTAATTCTTGGTGTGTTATGGCGTTCTCGTCGTGCTGGTCATTACAACGAAGAAAAGCACGTTGGTATTGAGATGGCAGAAATTTATTGGCACTTTGTTGATATTATCTGGATTGTTTTGTTCACTTTACTTTATATTTTGACTCAATTTTAATCCAGATATTTCTGTCGATAAATTATATCAACTTTTGCTAAAACCTTTGTAGGGATGTTCTATAAAACATCCCTACATTTTTTTTCATGTATGCTTAATTCAGTATAAAAAAATTTTCTCCCTTCTCCCCTTTTCTTTCCTCTACCTTCTTTATTTATCAACGTCGGAATTCTGTTCGCTCAATATAATAAACTCTCAAACTAGGTTCACCTTCTACTAATTCACTAAATTTCTCTACTATACTTTTCGCATAAGGAGTTGCTAAGTGCTTATCAAGGGAGCCTCTACTTTTCCACTCTTCAAAAAATATAAATGAATTGGGATAAGTGGTTTCTTCATAAACATTATAACTAAGATTACCAGGTTCATTTCTTGTTTGTTTAGTAGCTTCTGTAGCTAGTTTGATAAATTCTTCTCGTTTCTCTGGTTTAACAACAAATCTTGATGATAGTGCCACAGGTAATCCCATGAATTCTGTTCGAGGTTGTTTGGGAGCTTGACTTACTTGACTGTTTTTTAGTTTATTTTTTTTGTTTGCCAATACTGGTTTTTCATTACTATTATTAGCGACAGTTGTTTCTGTAGTTGAGACTGGTGTTGATGATAAATTCTCACTACTATTGGTATTTTCTACCTGAGATTCACAGCCAAGCAAGCATCCGAAAATTAATCCGCCAATTATTAATTTTTGTGCTGATACTAAACGTAGGTTACGCTCAATTTTTTGATAATTAAACATATATATTTACTCCCTTATTTTATTGTTTACAGTGTTTTTTCAATAATAAAACTATGATAAATTTATCTCTAACATTCTAGACACTATTAATATAGTAATCCTAAATTGGTTGTGACAGTTTTTATAATATAATAGTTAATTTAACCTGAAAACTTTGAAAATTATGACTCTTGTACGGGCGATTTCGTAGGTCATGCTCCTAATTGCGCTAATCGCCTCTACAACGCCTAACTCCTAACTACTACCAAAATATTACAACCGATTAGAGGATTGCTATATATTAAACTAAATATTTAATTTTTATAGAAGATTAGCAAAATAAACATAGTTTTTTTAGTACAAAAAACTTAGTGTTATATTTCTCCTAATTGCCTATTATCTGTAGCTTTATTCTACGTTTAAAGCTGAAAATCTATACTTTGAAAGTGATGAATCTTAAAGCTAGGTTCCTTAACAGATATTTCCATGATTTTCTGTTCTTTTGTTTTATGAGCATCAGTCGCTATAAATTGCTGCAAAGATTTTTTACTCTTCCATTCTTCAAAAATTAGGAAAGAATTAGGATTATTGATCTCTTCATACAAACTATAACTAATATTGCCAGAATTCATTCTCACTTTGGGAATAATATCATTAATTAATTTAATAAATTCCTCTCGTTTATCCGGCATAATTTCAAATCTTGAAGATGCTAAAATTGGTAAGCCAGAAAACTCTGTACCCTTTCCATCTTGTGCTATTACTTGTACTATTAATTTATTTTTTTGCTCTACTTTTGCTAAAGCTATTTTCGGACTATCATTAGTATTGTGATAAACAAATTTTTCACATCCATAAATAGAACCAATTAGTAACAACAGCAAAGCAGATTTTCCTAAAAATTTGAACCTACTATTAGAGTGAGAAAACATTTGTTGATAAATTATAGTAGACAACGGCTATAAAAATTATAGCTATTTTATATCAAGTCGCCATTAGATTAATAATTTTTCTATATTTTGTCAGTATGATAGTTGTGTAGGCTACTGATTAATTTTTCAATAATAATTAGAATAAACTCACTTTAGTAATCATACTTACCAATAATAAAGAAAGTTTTTTATAACCATACTAAATCCAAGCAAAACATCTAGATGTTAGAGGAAAAAAGAAGTGTTTCAGAAAGACTAACCATATTGGGTATTGCTATACAATGACAACTTATGTAGGAATTATCCTAATTTATATCTAAAATCTAAAATATTAACTATGGATATTAAACGAGTAATTATTGCTCATAAAGCCAGAGATGATGTGAGTCGGCATTATGCAGAACAATCTGCTAGACAATTGGAACATAGAGGATGTCAAGTATTGATGGGTCCAAGTGGAGCACAAGATAATCCTTATCCAGTTTTTCTTGCCTCCAGCACTCAGAAAATTGACTTGGCAGTGGTTTTGGGGGGAGATGGTACTGTATTAGCTGCTGCTAGACATTTAGCAGCTGAAGGTATTCCTATGTTGGCAGTCAATGTTGGAGGACATTTAGGCTTTTTGACCGAGAATTTTGAAGATTTTAAGGATACAGAAAAAGTATGGGATAGGTTGTTTGAAGACCGCTATGCCGTACAACTGCGAATGATGTTACAGTCAGCAGTATTTGATGGCGATCGCTCAAACCTCAAACCTGCAAGCGATCGCTTTTTAGCCTTAAATGAATTTTGTATTAAACCTGCTTCTGCTGACAGGATGCCTACTTCTATTTTGGAAGTAGAGGTTGATGGTGAGGTAGTAGACCAATATCAAGGGGATGGATTAATTGTTGCGAGTCCCACAGGTTCGACTTGCTATACTGCTTCTGCTAATGGACCAATTATGCACGCGGGTATGGCTTCTATTTCTGTGACTCCAATTTGTCCTTTAAGTCTTTCTAGTCGTCCTATTGTACTTCCTCCTCGTTGTATAGTCAGCGTCTGGCCTTTGCAGGAGCAGGATCTAACTACTAAACTTTGGGCAGATGGAGTCCTATCTACTGCTATTTGGCCCGGACAAAGGGTAGATGTGCGTATGGCAGATTGTCAAGCTAAGTTTATTATTTTGCGGGAAAATTATTCATTTTTCCAGACTCTCAGAGAAAAACTACAATGGGCTGGTGCTAGAATTAAGTATCAAAATTATCATCGGAGTAGTTAGGGTGATGGGGGAGTGTGGGAAGTATGGGGAGATGGGGAGTATGGGGAGATGGGGAGATGGGGAGTGTGGGAAGTATGGGGAGATGGGGAGTGTGGGAATAAATTAAAAAAATAATATCTTCACCATTATAATGCAGGACAACCGAAATATTTACTCCGTCATTTTAGTTATTAGTTATTAGTACCTCCTTCTGAAGCATCAGGATTGAAATACTGAAGCTTATTTTTTTTATCCCCTTAAAAGATAAAGTTTGAGAGCTTATTTTTTTGTCAAAAATACCACATTAATCACCGAATATGTTTTTATTAATTGATAATTACCTCTGGTTAAAACCGCACGGGAATTGAAGATAAGGAAATATTATTTCTTCTCTTGGTCGATTGGATATGGCGTTAACGTTAGCGTTAGCGCAGCTCCTCTGGAAGAGGCAGTGGCTCTTCCAGAGCGGGAGACCGTTCCCTCCGGGACGCTTTCCTACGGAATGCTCCTAATTACGCGTTTAGCGTTCCGCACAACGCGCGTTAACGCTTCGCGACATATAAAGCGGAGCTTTGCGTTAGCAAACGCCATCCCATCCTGACGGAATGCTCCGCAAACGACCGCTTTTTTCCCCTATCCAAGGGGAGGCTTTAAACCAGAATTAATAATTAATAATTCGGTAAGTAGTTTGACATACTCCCGACGCTCCCCTACGGGAGAGCGCGGGATTCTTCAGCCAGATTAAGCCCTGGCCGCAGTTTTAACAGAAGTGATGTCCTCCTCCTGTGTTGACAACAATCCTATTTTTTGTATTAGAAGTGCTGAGTTATAATCCCTATCTAATTCTTGTCCACATCTGGGACATGAATGCCAACGCTCTGATAAACTTTTAGAGACTTTTCTCAAGCATTCCCAACAATGTTGAGATGTGCCTTTTGGGTCTACTTTAATAATTGTTTTGCCAAGTTTCCAGGCAACATACTCTAAAATCTGAATAAATTGACCAAAAGCTGCATCTTGCAAAGACTTATTCAGTCCTGACTTCGCCGATTGACCATTGGGTAAGAACTGACCATTATCTCCTAATTTGGCTTTGCAACGTCTAACTAAAGAAGCTATCTGTAGGTTTTCCAGGAATATTACCTGACAATCACTGAACAAATGATAAGCAAGTTTGAATTGCCAGTCTAAGCGTTGTCTAGCAACTAATTGATGGAGTTTAGCTATTTTGTGTTTGAGGATATTCCAAGGCTGTGAATATTTTTGTTTGTTAGCCAATCTCACCTGAAGTTTAGATAAACGATGTTCAGATTTCCTGAAAAATTTAGGAACTTCTATAAATTCTCCATCACTGGTAACAGCATAGTGCAACAGTCCTAAATCAATACCTTTTGAGTTTTGTTCGGTGGGTTGAATTTCTACAACCTCGCAAGGTATAGCCTGATCTTCTATCGTCAAGCTAATGTACCATCCGTCAACTTCACGAATTACTGTACCTGTCTTAACCTTGAATCCTACTGGTATTGGGCGATTGTAGACTAAAGGGACTAAACCAATCTTTGGTAGATTTATACAAAAACGACCGTTGGCATTTTTAACTATATGGGCATTTGATAACTGAGGATAACTGAAAGAATTGTAATAATGCCGACCTTTGAATTTAGGTCTACCACTGGTTTTACCCTTTTGATCGGGCTTGGTAAAGTTATCCATTGTTGTTTGTACTCTTTGGATAACATCTTGTAAAACCTGGGAGTGGAGCGACTTATATTCAGGGAAAAGTTTTTTAGTTTGTGCTAAGTCTGCTAGTTGAACAGTTTCCCACAAAACATAACCATTGGCTATATTTGGATGTCGATCCCCTTTCTTGGTTATCGGATTACCATTGCTGTCCTTTTTCCTACCGTCGCGCGTTTGTATTCTAAATTCGGGAATATTTTGATAAATCCGTTCTACAGGCACTACTGAGACATTGAGAGGACAAGCATTAAGGAGTGTGCGCGTTGCTTCAAACCAATTCAACCGTTCAGCTAAACGGTAATTGTATTGCTTCCTAGCCATGGATAACCAATTAGCAATAATAACCGCTTGACTCTTATGGGGTTTTAGCTTGTACTTGTATTTCAATAGCATAGAGAATCGACCTTATTCCTATACATCTGTTATTATAATGACTGTATATATAATTGTCAACAGCTATAGCCAAATAATTATGAAAAAAGATTTTGTATCTAGTGGTAGAGCCTTATCTGACATGAAAGCTCACTTAGTCTTGGTAACGAAATATAGAAAAAAAGTAATCAATCAGGAGATGCTCAAACGATTAGGAGAAATAGTAGACAATCTATGCACTAAATGGGACTGCAAACTAATAGAGTTTAATGGTGAACCCGACCATGTACACTTGCTATTCCAATACTACCCACAGCTTGAGTTGCCTAAATTTGTGACTAATCTAAAATCTGTAAGTAGTAGAAGACTTAGAGCTGAGTTTCCAGTACAAATCAATAAAGCTTACTTCAAAGCTGTATTTTGGAGTGAATCTTATTTTATTGCTAGCTGTGGTGGTGTAAGTATTTCAGTCCTAAAGAAATACATAGAAAATCAGGACGAACCACACACATAAGGCCCGGCTTTCATCCCGACGCTCCCCTCCGGGAGAGCGCGGGACTTCCCGCCGGGGGAGTTAAATGAGAAATAGCTTATCTGACTGATTGCAAGATTTATGAGTAATATCATGTCCGGATAATTAGGTATAATAAAACTTTATCCTCCTTAATACTTTATTTCTCTCTTTTCTTCTCTCCTGAATTCTGTAGGTCCCCAATGCAACGGCTCCCTTTCCCGACTCCTACCTTTTTACTTATAATTATTTAACCGGATATGATATAATATGGGATTTATTCAAAGCAGAAAAATTATCAAAGTCAGTTTAATTAATCTGCTTTTATTAGTAGCTATATTAAGTTTGGTTGAAGGTCTATCTAGCATATTATTACTGTTTAATAAAATTAGTAAAGTTCGACCGATAAGTGAAAGACGCCACACTCAATATGATGAACTATTAGGATGGGTGAATATTCCTAATGTAGATATTCCAAATATGTATGGTGAGGGGATATATTTTCGGACAAATTCTCAATCATTTAGAAATAAGGAAGACTTTACTATTAATATTCCCCCCAATAAATTTAGGATAATTTGTTCTGGGGATTCTTTCACAATGGGATGGGGAGTTAGCAATGATCAAACATGGTGTCAATTATTAACATCTATAAATAACCTTTTGCAAACTATTAATATGGGTCAAGGAGGATATGGTGTTGACCAAGCTTATTTATGGTACAAACGTGATGGTAGTAAGTTTGACCATAATATTCAGATATTTGCTTTTATTACTGATGATTTTGTGCGGATGCAGCGTGCCAAGTCTCTAGGTTATGGGAAACCATTATTATCTTTAGAAAATGGTGAGTTAGTTAATCATAATTTTCCTGTACCTAGAGGTTCTTTTTTAGTTCCAAAAATTACAGAAGGTAGTAAATATATTCAGGAATTAAGATTTTTAGGTCTATGGCAAATATTGTTTCCGAGAAAGCTGGAAACTGATAATCAATATGTTGCTCAAACTCCTGCTATAGCCATGAAAATATTTGAGGAGTTAGCAGAAATAAATAGAGATAAAAATAGTAGATTAGTCGTGGTTTATTTGCCTATTCGTTCTGACTATTATGGGAATGAATCTGATTCTTGGCGACAATATCTACAGGTAGAGTTAGAGAAACGCAACATAATTTATATCGAT
>NZ_JBNHEQ010000052.1:0-31885 GCF_050016015.1 Dapis hubbardiae BLCC-M172 | reverse complement strand
AGGTTGGTCTAAGTATTTTCAGGATTATTGTCATGGAGTAGATGCAAGATATTTTCAGAAAAAAAATCCTTTTTTGCCTAGTTTATGAATTTCTTAGTAAAATAACATAAGTAGTTTTATTTTCTTAATTGGCATATAATTGATTATACTAGGCTAAACTTTGATTTTCCCAAAAATACAAGACTCAAATAATTGATTTAATCTTTTGATTTATATCTGAATTTAGATATATTCTGTATTTTTATCTTCCTTTGAATCTTGAGATATAATTCCTAAGACTAGATATTGACTGAAAAGTAATATTTGTTATTACCATTATAAATCACTATTTCGAGTATACTGGTCAGAATTTATCTCGCCAAAAAGACTGCACTATGCTGGTAGTATTCTGCATAAATTCAGAGAAAAATGTAGAATAAAATACAGGTAATTATAAATTTGAACTATGAACCTAACATTTGAAGACATAACCACCATTGATGAAAAGCTTTCTAAACGTCACATAGACCTTGACCCAAGTGGTTACTTCATTATTTTTATTGACCAAAAAGCGAGGTTAATTTGTGCAAAACACTTCACTAATATTATTGATGACCGTGGTTTAGCTATCGATCCAGAAACAGGAAAACCTATTCCAGTAAAAGGAAAAGTAGAACGTCAAGAAACTACAAAATTTACTGCTAGAACCGCAAAGGAAATGTGTGTCAAAATATTTGAAGAAACACACCCTTGTCCAGTAACAATGTTAGATCATGCTGCTTATTTAGGAAGAGAATTTTTGCGTGCTGAAATAGCTTTATTAAATGGCAAAGAATATATTCAAGATTAATTGAAGTAGCACTCAATACTCAATTTATCACAGTTCATAATGGGATATTTAGGGCTTGCTGAAAAAGTCTTTGAGTAGTTGTAGAAGTCATAATTCAGGAGTCATAATTCAGGAAAAATGGGGAATTTAGAGGAGGTAGTCAAAAGAATAACCCCTTAATTTTTCTCTAAATATTTAGCATTTTTGGCTCAATTTTTGCACCTTTTTGACCTAAAATCTCGTACTTTTTTCAGACATAAAAAGGCTAAAAACTTTATCTGTAAAGGCTTTTATATTTAATCAGCAAGCCCTATTTAAACCTCCATTAACACACACCAGGCGCTTTTTTAAACTCTTGTGGGTTACTTAACCCTTTAATTTTTACGCTCCAGTTAAATAGTATTTGCGGAGCATTCTGTCAGGAAAAGCTCATAGCTTTAAGGTGTTGTTAATTGGTGGGATAATTTTCTACTAGGGGTGATACCCATAACTTCCTCTGGTTAAATATTTAGAGGTATTAGAAACAGACTACTCTTAAAGTTTCATCTCTTGATTTACCAACGCCAAATAAGGAGAATGGCAAGAAAATATAGTCCAACCATTCTCCTTAATTTTTATCCAGAAAAACCTTGATACCAGAAATAAGTAACCATGGGCACAACTGTAGCAACGACTAACAATACAACCACCACAATAGTTGCACTTTGATCGTCAGTTTCTTCTGCTGATTTAAAAGTAGCTGCTACTTGTGCTGAAAGTTCATCCTTAACTTCCGGTGGACCTGGGTCAGCTTCTCCAGATAATACAGCAGTTAGGCGATCGCTAGCTGCCAAAAAAGCCTCATTATATTTATTCCCATCTCTAACAGGTACTTGAATAGTTTCGTCAACTACACTCTGAGTAATTTCATCAGACATAATTTCTTGAACTGCATCACCAATACGAATTGCATCATTATTAGTGACAGTATCTAGTACCAATAAAGTTTGATTAGCTTTTGCTTCTGGAGTGGGGAACCATTTGTCAAATAGTTTCTCAGTAAAACTATCTGCCGTCTCACCATAGTCTAGGCGACGGATAGTCACAAATCTAACTTCATTTCCTGTAGCATTGGCCAAATTTTCCAAAGAATTTTTCAGTTTACTCTTAGTGACTCGACTCAGAACATCTGCATCATCAACGATAAATGTACGATCGCCTGCCGTTAAATTGGGCATTTGATAAACTCCTGTTGCGGATGCAGATGATACTGGCACAATAGTGGCCAAAATAACTAATAGTAGAGATACTATTAGAATTTGGAGATTTTGAAGATTTAAGGTTTTGTTGAATATTTGTACAGTCATATATTTCTTAAAGTAATGGGGGAATTACCTAAATAACACGGGAGCATGAAAGCCATCGTCTTTTAAACGATGGATGAAAGGCGAGGAGTCGGATTTTAATCCGACGTATTTTATTTGACCCAAAAGCAACGTTGAAGGCCCCCATCTCTGAACTGGGGGGATGAAAACAAGGTAGTCGTTTGGACTAGACAACTTTAGTTGTCCTAGTCGTACTATGATCGACAATAAGTTTTCGTTCCGCCCCTTTCCAATGTACTCTTGTCAGCAAGTTTTAGTAAATAAAAATTCTGAATTAATTGCTATTTTAACATTCTTATGTGAACAGTCTCACAAGCTCACTAACATGGGAATATATTATGTCAGGCAACTATATTTTAAGTCTCAAAAAGCCATTGGCAAGTATGACTTAGAAAAGGTATACAAAAAGAACAATCACTATAAAGTTCTACATTCGCTCTTCAGCACAACAAATATTGAGAACTGTAGCGGAATTATTTAGGTTTTATTATGGTCTTATTATTGCCTATAATGAAGGTAAAATCACAAACAGACCAAAGATTCCTAACTACAGAAAAAAAGGGGGAATGACGACAGTTAGTTACCCGGCTCAAGCATTAAAACTTAAAGAGAATCACGCTTAGAGTATCACGCTTAGAATACCTGTAAACCCTGGTTTGGAGTAGATAGCTTTTTAATTCCAATGCCGAGTAATCTAGAATTTTCATCTCTGAAAGAACTGAGAATATTACCGATAAACAGATGTTTTACCCAAGAATTTATCTATGAAAAAGAAATAGTAGTTAAACCTCTATTAAATCAAGACAATGTATTAGGAATTGACCATGGTTTAAATAATTGGTTGACCTGTATATCTAATGTAGGTACTAGCTTGATAGTAGATGGTAAACAGATTAAATCAATGAATCGTACCTGCAACAAATAAGTATCAACTATTAAAGAAAATCAGCCTCAAGGATTTTGGTCAAATAGACTAGCTGCCATTACAGAAAAGCGTAAACGCCAAATGCGTGACGGTATCAATAAAGCAGCCAGAATAGTCATTAATCATTGTTTAAAAATCAGCTCGGTACAATTGTTTTTGGTTGGAATAAAGGTCAGAAAAATGAAATAGAATTGGGAAAAAAAGTAATTCATAATTTGTACCAATTCCTACAGCTAGACTCAAAGAAAGAATAGCTCAATTATGCTCTGAATATGGAATAATATATTTAGAAACAGAAGAAAGTTATACAAGTATCGCTTCATTTTTAGATGGTGACTATCTACCTAATTATGGTGAGAAACCCAATGATTGGAAACCATGAGGAAAAAGAATAAAGCGATGCAGCGCCGCCAAAGGGGTTTTCCCCAATGAGCGACTGCATCAAGACAGCGTGGTTTGTATAGGAGTGGTAATAATTGTTTTGTGAATGCAGACTGTAATGGGGCTGCAAATATCATCACAAAAGTAAGCAGAAAGCTAAGTTTAGACTTAAGCCGACTGTGTAGGGGCACAATGAAATTGTCCCCAAAGAATATATCTTTGGTCAGCTAAGAACAGACGGAGCAACACGGATTTATCCTGTTGCGTAGTATCTGCTTAGAATCCCCGTGACTTTAGTCCGGGGAGTAGTCAATCAAACAATCTTATTTTTTGTAAAATGGCCGTTTTGCAGAGCTTCCCAATGAAATTTAACTACTAAATTTTTATCATACCTGATTAAGGGAATATATTCCGCTTCATTACCTAAAAATTAAGGTATAAAGCCTCTCCATTCATGGAGAAACAAAGACAAAAAAATCCTTTTAGTCAATCCTATTCTTGATCAGAAGAGATAATTATTAATTATTAATTATTAATTCTTGAATTGATACCTTTGTTCCTTCCTAAGCATTCAGCAATTGATGTGAATTAAGCAATTACTAATACCATTTTACTTTAAGGATATCATAAATAGTTTCAAAGTTATTATGTCAAATGATCCGTTGAAACTATTGTTAAGTCAAAGTTTTCTATCTATTAAATTTTAATGCCTGAATTCCGTGAAAAGGTATAAGGTTAGGTGATAGCTGAACGCCAAATTTTTACCCAAAAACCAAGGTCTAAAGCCTTCTATTATAGAAAAAAAGTGCTAGGATATTTCCTTATATATATTCCTTTACGGTTTTCCTTGAGCTAATTAAATTATCCATTATCAATTAATGAAGTTCCTTCTAACTTCTTGCTAGTCAATACTGAGTATTAAATTTTGAAGATAGTATAATAGAAACACAAAAAATTATGCTACTTATAAATCTTGTTATCCAATCATAAGTAGCCAAAATTAATGTATTTCATTCATAATTTTGAACCTTCATTTCAATTTATAAATCTTGTTATCAAATCATAAGTAGCCAAAATTAATGTATTTCATTCATAATTTTGAACCTTCATTTCAATATTATTTAGTTTGGTCATATAAAAACAATTTTTCCTAGCAGAAAAGATATTGAATTTACAATCTCAATAAATTAACTACTAACAGGTGCAGCAGAAACAATTTTTCGTGCCATGGTTGAAAGAGGTAAACTTTGTATATAAACCAAACCAGGACCTATTAATTTAGTTAAAAATAAACCCTCTCCACCAAATACAATATTCTTTAAACCACCTACCATTTCAATATCATATTTTATAGAAGTAGAAAAACCAACAACTGCACCAGTTTCTACTCGTAATTCTTCTCCTTCAGCTAAATTTTTTTCTATAATTGTACCGCCAGCATGAACAAAAGCTAAACCATTTCCCTGTAATTTTTGCAGGATAAAACCTTCTCCACCGAAGAAACCAGCACCGACTTTTTTAGTAAAAGCAATTTCAATATCAATACCATTAGCAGCACAAAGAAAAGAACTAGATTGACAGAAAAATTCCCCACCTAATTCAGTTAAATTTAAAGGAATAACTTGTCCTGGATAGGGAGCAGCAAAAGCAACTCTAGCTTTACCTGTACCTTGATTTAAAAAAGTAGTAATCATAAAACTTTCCCCAGTCAACATTCGCTTAAAACCTTTCCAAGCACCACCACCAGTAGTAGTTTGCATTTCAATGCCTTGTTCCATATAGGTCATTGCTCCTGCTTCTGCTCTAACTCCTTCTTCAGGGTCAAGTTCAATTTCTACTAATTGTAGAGATTCTCCTTTTATTTCATAGTCGATAATATCAACGGCCATAATAAATATCCTTAAAATTATGAGATTATCAACTAAACAATATACGAAACTTCTATGATTTACAAACCATAATTCATACTATAAGCAGGTACACAAAATTAATTGCCTATTTTATTAATAAAAATATATTCTTATATCAAAGGAAGAAAAATGGTGATTTAGATGAGATTTATTAGAGAATTAAATACTGAAACGAAAAAACTTTTATAAATTTGGTAGTTGGCAAAGTAAATTTGCTCAAGTAAGAGACAGTGCTAAATGTATATTTTTGAGTTATCAAAAAATGTCTATCAATGAATTAATGTCAATATTTAGAGTTAATATAAAAACTATATATAATTGGTTGACTATGTGGGAATATCAACAAATAAAAGGAATCTACAATCAAAAAGGTAGGAGCAGAAAATCTAAGTTAAATTAATCGCAAAAGCAATAAGTAAAAGAGTTGGTAAAATCCCAACCAAAAAGCCTCAAAAAAGTTCAAATTAAAATAGATAAATAGTAGAAAATAAATGTAAGTAAGGAAATGATAAAAAGAACCATAAAAAAGTTGGATATGAAATGGAAAAGAATGAAGAGAGGAATGAGTAAAACCCCTGATGATTGCAAGCTAGAAGTAAAAATTCCCAGATTAGAAGAACTGCAAGAGCAAGCTAAAAAAGGAGAAATATACTTAAGATATTTAGATGAAAGTGGGTTTTATTTGATGCCAAATATTCCCTATAGATGGCAAGAAAAATTAGAAAGAATAACCCTAAATAGTTGCCAAAGTAAAAGAATTAATATTCTGGGATTAATAGGATGTAAAAATCAACTAAATTATGAAATACATCATGGAGTAATTAACAGTGAAATAGTAATTAAGTTTTTAGATAAGTTTAGTGAAAATTTAGCTAAAGTAACTGTAGTAGTTATGGGTCAAGCTTCAATCCATACAAGTGATAAAATCCTCGAAAAATTAGAAGAATGGAAAGAAAAAAACTAGAGATATTTTGGTTGCTAACTTACTCACCCAAGCATAATCTCATTGAAATTATTGGGAAATTTATTAAGTATGAATGGATTGAAATTAATGCTTATGAAAGCTGGAAAAACTTTCTTTACTATCTCAAAAAAGTGCTTGACAATTTTGGTCAAGAATATGTAATTAATTTTGTGTAGGTGCTTATATTAGGTTAAATAGTTATAAATAATTAGGAAAAAGTTAGTCGTTAAGATTCACACGGAAAGAGGAAGAAGAAATACGGTATAACCAGGAGCAAGTTTTCTGTTTTTTATCCATAAATTGAGAAGCTTTATACCTAAATTTTTCGGTAAGCAGAACGGAGTTTTATTGCTAATTAGGGTTTGCTGAAAAAGTCTTATGGTAGAAGTCGGAGTAGGAGTAAGGAGTCAGAAGTCAAGATTTAAAAGAATTACAAAGAAGGTAGGAGGAATAATTGTCCCTTGATTTTTCTGCCATAGTGAGCTTTTAATGCTAACTTTTTGAGAATGAAAAGCTGAAAAACTGGTACTTTTTTCAATCTCAAGAAGCCTAAAGTCTTTCTCTGTCAATGCTTTGAGATTTAATTAGCAAATCCTAATTATCCGGGAATGATATTACAACTGCTAAATTCAGGTTTTATATAGATAGTTAAAATTTTTATTTTAATAAAATGCTTAAGGGTTTTTAATCAAGTAAAAATTAAATATAATCCAAAAAAGATAACTGGAGACTTTAACTAAGTCAGAAGTCAGAAGTTATTTGGGTAATTGGTATGACCACAAGTAATGCTATACTTGGGAGGAACTTCAAATATTAAGTAATTAACACAATCAGAATAACTTTTTTGATAATTACTAATCAGTTAATGTTAATTATTCTTATTTTTACTTTTCCTCCACTCCCCTACTCAATAAAATTTAGAAAAGTTTTTGAGAAATGGTATAACGGGGATTAGAGCAACCCTCCCAAAAATATTTCGCCTTAAAAGGCGGGGTTGAGCGACCCAATTGTTTTGATAAATAGTTAAAGTAGTCCTACTAAAATAGTATCTCCGTGGATGTATTCGTAGATTTTAATTGGAGCAACAATATCTCCATACTATTGACATTAAAGATTGATTATGCTAGCAAATTTTAATAAGGATACCTGAAAAATCAATGTGTCCATTAAACATAGATTTTGGCTGAAACAAAAAAATTTAAGATAGCGTGGAACCCAAAAATCTATCCTCTCAAGCTCAAACAAAGGAAATAATAGAACTCTCCCTTCTCTGCTCCATTGCTCAAAGGTGCATACTAGCATACAAAAATCTCAGTTCTCTAGATATCTCAATATAAGGTCTCATGTCAACTCTTGTTATTGTTGAATCTCCTACTAAAGCCCGCACTATTCGTAACTATCTACCCTCAGACTACCGCGTTGAGGCATCCATGGGTCATGTGCGTGACCTACCACCTTCTGCTGAGGAAATACCAGAAAAATACAAAGGAGAAAAGTGGGCACATCTAGGCGTAAATGTAGAATCAGATTTTGAACCTGTCTACGTTGTCCCTAAAGACAAAAAGAAAACCGTAAAAGAACTTAAAGATGCTCTGAAAGAAGCTGATGAATTAGTTTTGGCCACAGATGAAGACCGAGAAGGGGAAAGCATAAGTTGGCATTTATTGCAACTACTAAAGCCGAAAGTTCCTACTAAGCGGATGGTATTCCATGAAATTACTCCAGAAGCTATCCGCAAGGCGATTGAAAATTGTCGTAATATAGATGAGCAGTTAGTCAGGGCACAAGAAACTCGTCGTATTTTAGACCGACTCTATGGTTATACTCTCTCTCCTGTATTGTGGAAAAAAATTGCTTGGGGTCTCTCTGCTGGTAGAGTACAATCTGTGGCAGTTAGACTATTGGTTAACCGAGAACGTCAACGTCAGGCTTTTAAACAGGGGGGTTATTGGGATTTAAAGGCCAGTTTAGAGCAGGAAAAAAGCCCGTTTGAGTCTAAACTTGTCACCCTTGGAGGAACAAAAGTTGCTACGGGTAGTGACTTTGATGAAAATACGGGCAAAATAGCTGAGGGTCGGAATGTTGTTTTGTTAGATGAGACTCAAGCTGAAGCTCTGAAAGAAAGACTTGAGGATAAACCTTGGACTGTTAGTAGTGTGGAAGAACGAGCTGTTAAACGTAAACCTTCTCCACCATTTACCACTTCCACCTTACAACAGGAAGCTAACCGCAAACTACGAATGGGTGCCAAGCAAACTATGGGGACTGCCCAAAATTTATACGAACAAGGTTTTATTACCTATATGCGGACAGACTCCGTTCATTTGTCCGATGAGGCGATCGCTGCTGCTCGGAGTTGTGTGGAAAAAATGTACGGTGCAGAATATCTGAGTCCTCAACCTAGACAATACACTACAAAAAGTAAAGGCGCTCAAGAAGCTCACGAAGCTATTCGCCCTGCGGGTCAAACTTTTCGCACTCCCCAGGAAACAGGATTGAAGGATCAAGAATTTGCTCTTTACGACTTAATCTGGAAAAGGACAGTAGCTTGTCAAATGGCCGACTCTCGTCAAACCCATATTACAGTTAATTTACAAGTAGAAGATGCAGGTTTTCGTTCTAATGGGAAACGAATAGACTTTCCTGGGTTCCTCCGGGCTTATGTTGAAGGGTCGGATGACCCAGAAGCAGCTTTGGAAAACCAAGAAGTACCATTGCCTCCTCTAAAACAGGGCGATCGCCCAAATTGTAGAGAAATAGAAGTAGTGGGACATGAAACTCAGCCACCTGCTAGATTTACCGAAGCATCTTTAGTTAAAACTCTAGAAAGTGAAGGTATTGGTCGTCCGAGTACCTACGCTACTGTAATTAGTACCATTGTTGACCGTCGTTATGCCAAACTTCAGGGTAATGCTTTGGTTCCGACTTTTACTGCTTTTGGGGTGACAAGTCTATTAGAAAGGCACTTTCCTGAATTTGTGGATGTTAAGTTTACCGCTCGTATGGAACAAACTCTGGATGATATTTCTACGGGTGAAGCTCAATGGTTGCCATATTTACGAGAATTTTATTCTGGAGAGAGTGGGTTGGATACTCAAATTAAGGAACAGGAGGAATATATTGACCCTAAATTAGCTCGTACTATTGAGTTAGAGAATTTGGATACCGATCCAGAAATGACTTATCGTATCTGTATTGGCAAATTTGGTGCTTATATTGAGGCAGAAAATGATGAAGGTATAGTTAAAGCTTCTATTCCTGAAGATTTAACCCCATCAGACCTAGACCCAGAACAAATAGAGAAAATTCTTAAGCAAAAAACAGAAGGTCCGGAGGAGTTAGGAATTCATCCAGAGGAAGATAAACCTATATATATAATGACTGGTCGTTACGGTCCTTATGTACAGTTGGGCGATGAGGTGGAGGGAAGTAAGAAAAAACCAAAGCGAAGCTCGTTGCCAAAGGGTGTAAATATGGAAGATGTGACTTTAGATATGGCAGTTGGGTTATTATCTCTACCTCGTACCTTGGGGACTCACCCAGAAACTGGTTGTAAGATTCAAACTAATTTAGGACGTTTTGGTCCTTATGTTGTCCACGACCAAGGAAAAGAGGGTGGTAAAGATTATCGTTCTTTGAAAGCTGGGGATGATGTTTTGACTATTACTTTGGAGCGTGCTTTGGAGTTATTGGCTCAACCTAAAAGAGCGAGACGAGGTAGTGCTAAAGCTGCACCTCCACTCAAAGATTTGGGTAAACATCCAGAAGATGGTGAGGTAGTGGGTATTTATGATGGTCGGTATGGACCTTATGTCAAACATGGTAAGGTAAATGCCTCTTTGCCTAAAGATACAGCAGTAGAAGATGTGACTTTGGAGCAGGCTCTAGAACTTTTGCAGGCTAAAGCTTCAACTAAAAAGTCTACTCGTGGTAGGAAGTCTACAAAAACTAAAGCAGCAGAAAATAATTAGAAATAGGGTTATATTTTAGATTAGTAACACAGTAAGGTGGGTAAATTTTAACTTATTTATACCAATCTTCATTAATGGATAATGGATAATGGATAATTGATAATTACCTCTCCCTTTTAGGGAGAGGATTGACCAATAAGGAAAAGATTTATTTTTTTCCCCTTGAAAGGGGAGGCTTTAAACCTGAATTATCTAATTATTTAATTGTTTAATTATTAATTATTTCGGTAAATATAGTAAAATTTACTCACCATTTTAGTAAGTATTCAGCCGTCAACTATTAGCCATTAGTTATTAACTTCTTGTTAGCTAGAAGTGGAATTAGTATTGGTAGTATTTAGGAAAAATTTAGGGAGAATTGAAAGCTAAGTTACCTTTCAGATACTATTTCCTAAGTTACTTATTCAAATCTTTGATTCCTTGAGCAATCTTAACTATCGAATCAATAATTCCCAGTTTGAGAATTCTGTCAATGAGAAGCAAAAGCCAAGATATAGCAATTAAAAAAATAACATCTTGTGGGATATTTCTACTCTTGATAATTTCTGTTTCAATCAATATAAATAAAATCAACAATACAATCAGAGGTGTAATTGCTAGCACAAAATTTACAATTTTATTGAATAAACTATCTTTGCTAGATTTTTCTTCTATTTTATTCTCAGAATTAAAGTTTTTTGGAATATCTCCTGACCACACAAAATCACCATATCTACCTGTTAAATAAATGTTTAGCAAATAGCGAAAGTCTTTTTCTAAGGTTTCCCTAGTAGAAGATATTGGAACAATAGCCCATCGACTTCTTTCCCAAAGAAAAAACTCTATTTTTTTAAAATGTTCTGTTATCCATTCTTGATAACTTGTATTTTGGTTAGATATCTTTATTGATAAAAGTCGATTAAGTCGCACCAAGTTTTTCATACGCTGAAGAATATTAATCCTTAAATTCATATCTTCTAAGGCTTGAGCATGATTCAATTCTACTAAAAGATATATTATTGTGATTATAATCATAAAAGATAATCTACCAATAGATGTAAAATATCTATAGTTTATATCGTTGGCAAAATTGACTAAATATTTGTAATATATGAAAAAGTACACAGGGTATATTAGTGCTGTAATTATCAAAAATATCAACAATATTAAAAATCTCAAAGATATTGAATTAAAAAATAAATTAGCATAGGTTGTGTTTTCTGGAATCAAAGGGATTAAAATGTTGATTAGTGAGTATGAAAAAAATCTTAAAAGAGCAGATAATAGAGCAAGAATAAAAGCCACAATAACAGAAATAAGCAAAAGTAACAAATCTGCTAATGTTATACTTTTGTGGGGATCGCGTTTATATTTTTCCTGTCTTTTTATAAATTCTTTTTCTATACCTAATCTATCTGCAATTTCCTGAAATTAAACATAAACAAAAAAATTTTGATTAAGTCAAGCAATGATTTTCTATGTTTGTGAACTGGAGAAATATCGTAGGGGTATAAGTAGCATAATAACTGATATATCTTGACTTCAAACCATGAATTTTCATGATAAAAGTTGAGATTTGTAGAATCAAAATACATTTCACTACTACTCCGTAAAACTTTGAATTGATATTGATTAATTGATTATCAAACTATCAAATAAATAATATATTTTTCCTGTGATACCGATTAATAATATCAAGGGGAATATTAACGTCTTCCCTAAAATATTAATCCTAATATTTCCCCTCTCAAAATAATTTAAGCATTCAGCCATCAGCTATTGATAAGAAGGAGAGGTAAAAGCAACCTTTGAAATTGAGAGAGAATTAAAAGTTACTGCCAAAGTACGCTCCTTTAACCTTAGTAAAGAATTATTTATTATTGGCTGTTAACGCAGTTACGACCCAGGAGGCTAGCTGACTGCTAAAAGCTGTTTGCGCAGCATTCCGCAGGAAATACTTACAAAATAATAGCAATAGTTAAAACTAAATATTTAGTAGTTAGCTTTTTCTTATTATTATGGAACTTGCCAAAAAGGAGAGGTAAAAGCAACCTTTGAAATTGAGAGAGAATTAAAAGTTACTGCCAAAGTACGCTCCTTTAACCTTAGTAAAGAATTATTTATTATTGGCTGTTAACGCAGTTACGACCCAGGAGGCTAGCTGACTGCTAAAAGCTGTTTGCGCAGCATTCCGCAGGAAATACTTACAAAATAATAGCAATAGTTAAAACTAAATATTTAGTAGTTAGCTTTTTCTTATTATTATGAAACTTGCCAAATACGTTGATGATATTGTTCTGGTTCAGCATAAGGGTCAACGACAGAATGATTATGGTCGTGACTATGATGATGATGGGAGTGAGAATGGTCGTGATGACCGTGAGAATGTTCTCCATTACTAACAGCAGCTAACCGAAACTTACACATTTCACAATTCATTTTTACTTCTCCTAATTGTGTCTCTATTTCTCTTTCTCGCAATAATTCTAATAATGTTAGATGGTTCCCCATTTCTGGCAAACAAGTCATAGAAATATTTGGATATTGTTCTTGTTGTTGAGCAGTAATATCAAATATTTTCTTAACCAAAACTCCAGTAAATAAAAAGTAGGGCAAAACAATAATTCGCTTCGGTTGATATAATCTTGCTCGGCGAAAACCTTCCTCTAAACGGGGATGAGTAATGCCAATAAAACAGGTTTCAACTGTTAGATAACCACTACCCTCCCATAACATTCGAGCTAATTTATAAACATCTCCATTCGCATCGGGGTCGCTGGAACCTCGCCCTACAAATAATAAGACTGTTTCGGAGCGGTTAAAGTTAGTTTCGTCTAATTCTGTAAGACGCGATCGCCACAATTCTATAATTTTTGGAGTAATACCAAAATGTCGCCCATAATAGAATTTTATTTGAGGATGTCGTTGTTTTGCTCGGTCTAATTCATTAGTAATATCAAATTTATTGTGGCGAGCTGCAAATAACAAAATTGGTAAAGCAGATAATTCTGTGTAACCTTTTTCTACACATTTATCTACCCCCTCTTGAATAGTAGGTCCTGTTAATTCCAAAAAACAAGGTATTACAGGTCGAGATTTATCTAAATTTTGATAAGTTTGAACAAAGTCTAAGAAAGTTTGTTTTCCATCAGCATCTCTTGTGCCATGACCTATCAACAATAAAGGTCTTTGTAAGGGTAATGGTTGTAAGTTCGCTTCTGTAGATGAATTGTTTTTTTCTATTGTTGAAGTTATGATTTCTTCTGTTTCTATTTTTTGGTTTTGATTAAAATATTTCATTGATTATACTTTTCCCGTGTCAGGCAGGAAGTTAAGGTTTACAACTGACAATTAGGTGTTCTGGCTCATCGATTTCTTTTGATTAGCAAGTAGTTATTCATTTTTTCTATTCGCTATTTTGATCGATTTACAGTTGCCGCACAGCCTCGGAATTTCACCATAGTTTCCCTAGTTTATCAGTAAAATATGCGACAGAAATTATTGTTGGCAAAAATTGCTACGAAATTTACGCTATTTGACTCAATTTTTGTTATTTTAGCTCATATAGGAATCCTAAATCATTAGTAAAATATTAAATTTTTAACTGTTTAAACCATTAACGCTACGCGACATATAAAGCGTTTTCCGTTCCGGAATGCTCCGCTTTCCATGTTGGCTCAAGCGCCGTTAACGGAGTTATGCGCCAGCAAAAACGCCATATCCAATCGATACAGAGAAAAGTGCTCTTGAATTTCCCGATATTCAATTCCGTAACGGTTTTAACCTTCTTGTAATTATCAATTATCCATTATCAATTAATGAACTCAAGGCTTTCGGTTAAACCTGCCCCTACAATTTTTTGAACGTTTATAGGACTTATATCAAGCCCGGTAGTATTGGAGTGTTATAAGAAACCAGGTTTATGGGAATATAGATGTTAGTATAGTAGAGAATTTAATACACAGTCGGTTTCTATATTTTATTTATACTGATACTACCTGATTTTATACTAATTAAAGCTTTAGTTCTAAACGCTACATATACTAAGACGTTATAGTTTTGATTCACAATATCTACTATATATAGTTTATTTGCGTAAGTTCTGATTTAATTAGACCTACCTACTTAGTTTTTACTCTCCATCGTCTACAGGTTTACTCATTCAAAGTTATATCAATTTTATAAAATATTGTCATATTAAATTTACTACTATTTAGTAGCTAGAGCGGTATAGCTGAAATATCTTAATGAATAGTTTTGCAGATAATTGTAGTGTAAGTATACTTTTTTGAACAAAGTTGTTGAGAGTAGTCCCCATCTAAATCAAAAATTTTAGCTGTAGTTAGCGAAACTAAGAAATAAACGGCAAGCATCCTTTTACTATCAACACCTGTAGAGAATATCTACAAAATCGGATAGATTTCAAAATGTGGACATACTTACGGGAATAGAAAGTTCTGCCGGATATTATAGAAAGAAAAATTTATAGCACTCACATCAATATTTATAAATTTGAAGGAACAATCATCTTGCATTTATAGACATAATTCTATACTCTATCCAAACCACTCTTAAGCTGAAAAAAATGTATGAGGATAAAACAATCTTTCACCTCTAACGGCAATTCTCAACCAGAGTTAGCCCATAATATACAAAAGTCATTAAGCAAGATTTGTGATAAAACGATAGAATCATAAGCCGTAGTATCTGACAACATAATCTCACAATTACCATGAATGACACAACCAACGAATTACTTGAAAATCTGCCCAGGGAGCAGAGAGTTGGGCAACTGCGCAACTTAATTGAAACCTTGCACATAGCTGATGAAGTGGCCAGTAAAGGCTATCTGATTACTAGCTCTGAGCTGGCAGATTTAATGGATATCAACGCCAGTGCAGTTACTAGCCGTGGAGATCATTGGGTATGGCGTAACTGGGTTGTATCTAGAGTCCGTCGTGAAGGGAACCAAAGTGCGATTCGTTTCTGCTAAAAGTTAGGGTCATATAGCACTATAGGCAATTTAGAATTTAGAATTTAGAATTCAGAAGTAATTCCTAACGCTCAGAGAGAGTATTTGAGAATTTAGAATTTAGAATTTAGAATTAATTTCTGAGGCTCGGAGGAGCATTTATCAAAAAAATTGGGTTTAAAACCCCGCCTTTTAAGGCGAAATGTTTTTGGAGCGGGGCGTAAATCTCCTTGACAAAAACAACTTCTGACTTCTGACTTCGTTAAAAATGTCCTAACTAATTAACGTAGTGCTATAGTGCCAAAATGTGAGCAGAGTAAGGCCATTAGCCTTATAACTAAATGACCTTGGAGGTGAAATTCCTTCCGCCCAGGTGCGGGGTTGACAGCATCACCCCTACGGTAGCGACTAGCCATCAATCCGTAAAGCGGGGTGAAAAGGTGGTAAAACTAGCAGCTTAAGTTGGTTCCCATCGAGCAAAATACCCATTGGATAGCTATAGTGCGAAGATGTGAGTGAAGCGTCGTCACGTTCAACCAGTGAAATAAGCTGTGACACTGGGGCCAAAAGGCAAAGGATAGGGAGTTAGCGAGATTTGGTTCGACTAACAAGCACTTCCCGTAAACCCGGCGTAAAGCATCATCCTAAAGGTATATAAATAAGGTCATTTGGAACGAAGTAACCCATGAAAAACTCTTGAATTATTTAGCTAGTCAGCACTCAGCAATCAGCTTTCAGCTATGCTCGCCCTTATTTAGTTTTTAAGGATTAATAGCCGTAGTCAACTGATAACTGATAACTGATAACTGCTCAAGTAGGTGCTAACCGTATGTTTGATTGGGAGGGATTGTGTCAGAAGCAAAGGCCCTTAATTAATTTAATGGGATATGCAGACGGACACACGGTGATTTGGAATGTAGAGTTTGAGTAAGTAATATATATGTCTAATACGAGTTTAAAGACTACGGGGGAATGGAAGGAATGGCGCGAAATTAACTGGTCAAAAGTTGAGCGTCGGGTCTTCAAGTTACACAAAAGAATCTACAGAGCCTCTCAACGTGGTGATGTTATTGCAGTTCGTAAGCTCCAAAAAACCTTGATAAATTCCTGGTATGGCAGGTTATTGGCAGTGCGTAGGGTTAGTCAAACTAACCAGGGTGAGAAAACAGTAGGAGTTGGCGGTGTTAAGTCATTGTCTCCAGAAAAATGTTTTGCCTTGGCTAAAGGATTAAAACTAAATAGCAAAGCTAAACCTATAAGAAGCACTGTTCAAGACCTTGCCTGGCAAATACTTGTCAAGATAGCTCTAGAAAACCAATGGGAAGCAAAGTTTGAATCTTATTGTTATGGGTTTAGACTAGGGGAATCATGTGGAGATGCGATAGAAGCAATTGTTAATTGTGTTAAGTTTCAGCCTAAATATTTACTTAAAGCTGACATAACTAAATGCTTTGAATGTCTCGACTATGAACGACTATTAAAAAAATTAGATACCTATCCCAGTTTACGCAAACAAATTCGAGTTTGGTTAAAAGATAGGAAAGAGTTGTTCTTAACAGATGAAGTTATTTCTCCACTACTGGTAAATATAGCTTTCCTTGGTATAGAAGAACAAATCAAACATTACACTGAAACACTTAATAAAAAGTGTCAAGGTTTAGGTTTGATTCGTTATGGAGGTAACTTGGTAGTAGCTCACGAAGATATTGAGGTAGTTCAAAAATGCCAAGATATAATTAGAGAATCTTTATCTGACTTATGTTGGGAATTAAAACCAAGTCAAATTACAATTTCTCACACATTATATATATGTGGTGAAGAAGAACCTGGATTTGATTTCTTGGGATTCAATATCAGACAATATGAGGTGAGTAAAAACCAAAGTAAGCTAGGTTTTCAAACCAAAATTAAACCAAGTGCGGAGAGTATTAGGAGTCATTATTGTCAAGTGGCTGAGGTGATAGATAAGCATAAGTCTGCGCCACAAGCTGCCTTAATCAGAAAACTCAATTCTATTGTTAAAAATTGGGTAAATTATTACTCAACATTTGTGAGTAAGAAAACCTTCCAGGATTTGGATAATTTAATATTCCAAAAACTCTGGGGTTGGGCAAAAAGAAGACACCCTAATAAAAATAATTTTTGGATTTGCCAAAAATATTGGCAAACTATAGGGGAAAACAAAAGGGAATTTTCTGGTATTGGCAAAAATGGTAGTCAAGTTAGATTATTGAGACACGCAGACTGGATTAATTGGAGCAAACAAAAAGCACTGAATATTTAATTCAAAAGATAAAAATAGGACTTACAAATGGATAATTGATAATTAATTAATAAAGAAATTGTGATTTCCTTATCTTCAATCTGAGAGGGTAAAACTAGAGATAATTATTCATTATCCATTATCAATTAATGAAGCAAGCAAATAATAAACCGGGTTTATTTCCCTAATTATTATTGTTATAATCACGAAATTTAGTTGATAAACCTGGTTTCTGTGTAAGTCCTAAAAAAGACAAAGTGCTAACTGCAATTTATGCACATTACTACAATGTAAAAACTGTTAATAATGGCAGTAGAGGTACTCTTTGAATGAGAGCTTAATCACTGAGGAGCCGGATGAGGTGAAAGTCTCACGTCCGGTTTTGAAGACGAGTAGTTCTGGTGATAGAATTGCTTAGTTTAACTTCTCTGGCAATTAGAAAGGGTAGATTAAATTTACCCATAACTTCCTATTCAATTAGGGATTTGAAAATTAGCGATCGCTTACTTTTTTAGTTGAGGAGCGATCGCTACCTATAGAACCACTAAAGGGATCTATTTAAAATATAGATGGGCAGTAGGGGAGTAGGGGAGTGAGGGAGTAGGGGAGAGTATAAGATGGTGAAGCAAGGGAGCATTTTTCTACCTTTTTTCCTCTATTCTATTTTTCCATCTCCTGAGTTCTGAATTATGACTCCTTTGCCAAAAACCTGCACCTTTGGCAAGATATCAAATGGGTTCTATAATCCCTTAAAATAGAACTTAAGTATAGAGAATTTGGTAGTTTATCAAATACAGTACAGTAGCTTTTTAAAAAGTTTTTGAACTATCAAATTAAGGTTTCAATCTTGTTGAGCCAATCTTATAAAATCAGTGTAGTACCCTTACATGAAATAGGCTGTAATAATTTTAATATATAGCATTTATCAAGCTTGTGAGCTAAAGTTATCTTGTTGTTTTTATTCCCTGTTTCCTCAAACCTAAAATTTTGTACCTCGCACTTTTTGAGAGTTGCTATAGATTTTTAACTCACCCTTCACAGATAAGCCTCAATTTTTAAGTCAAAATTAAGCTAAATCTCATAACTTACTCATGCCATTAGTTTTTCATAGATAAATAATAAAAGTACCATTAATGGCAGATATAGTTTATGAAACATCAGCTCAAGAAATTATTATTTTTATTTCCCATACTTCTAATCTTAACTAGCTGTGGTGGATTCAATAATTCTACAAATACAGGAGAACAAACTCAACAAACACAAATATCTACTACCTCAGCCCAACCATTTAATTATCAAACCTACAACTCAATTTTAAGAGAATATGTCAACCCTCAAGGATTAGTTGACTACAAAAAATTAAAAGAAAATCGACAACAACTCGATGATTTTAATGCTTCTATTGGAGCTGTCACTCTAAGCACTTATAATTCTTGGACAGATGCAGAAAAAATTGCTTTCTTAATTAATGCTTATAATTCTTTGACTTTAGAATCTATTATTGATAGTTACCCCACTAAAAGTATTAGAAGAATACCTGGTGTTTGGAAAATTAGGAAGTTCGATGTTGCTGGGGAAAAAATGACATTAGACCATATTGAACATCAGGTTTTAAGGAAAGAATTTAATGAACCAGGAATTCATGTTGCTTTAGTTTGTGCTGCAATAAGTTGCCCTCCACTTAGACGAGAAGCTTATACTGGTAAACAACTAGAAAAGCAATTAGACGATCAAGCTAAAAAGTTTCTAGGAAATAGTCAAGGCTTCCGTATAGATAGTCAAAATAATACTGTTTATTTGTCTAAAATTTTTCAATGGTTCGGTCAAGATTTTGAGCAAACTTATGCTCAAACTGAGAATATTGATGGTTTGAATAAAACAGAGACATCTATCGTAAATTATGCTCGTCAATATGTAAATTATGATGCTCAAAAATTTTTAGCAAAAGGTGGTTATAAAGTGAAATATTCTAACTATGATTGGTCTCTGAATGTTCAATAATATTATCTTTTCTTCAATACTTACAGCAGATTCCAGATTAATGTTTTATAGCTAATACCAATTTCATAAAATATTGCAGAGCGTGACGACAGAGAGAACAGGGAAAAGGGAACAGGGAATAGGGAAAGAAAAACATAAATATTAAAGAGCAAAAAAGGTTTGATTTTTATAATTTATGGAATGTGTAATTTTTTATTGTAGGAATAAATCACCAACTTAAGATGTAACTGCCTTTTTTGAATTTGCTATAACAGGGTAAATATTTTCTACTTGTGTCCTATCCTCTAACCCATCTTCCGTAATTCTTACACCCTATTCCCTACTCCCTAAAACCATTAATAGCTGTACAAATAATCAGCATCAGTAGTCAGATTCCCAGAACTAAATCGGTGAATGCTTATTACTTAATAATAAGCCATAGGGAAAAATGGTAAAATAAGAGAAAATGAGATTAATTTTTATCAGTATCAGAAAGAGAATTTTTCTGATGACCTACTGTTCTGAAGAAGAGCTAAAATTCTGTTTCATTATTCAAAAAAAAATCAAACAAATGCTTTTAGAAAGAATATTCGTAATTATTCCTGTTCTTAATGAAGAAAATACAATCACTAATGTAATTAAATCATTACAATTTTACGGACTAACAAAAATCATGGTAGTTGATAATGGTAGTACAGATAAAAGTGTAGAAAAATCCATCAATGCAGGTGCAAAAGTTATCCTAGAACCTATAGCTGGTTATGGTAGAGCTTGTTGGCGTGGCATTAAAAATACACCTTTAAATTGTGATTGGATTTTATTTTGTGATGGGGATGGTAGTGATGATTTAAAGCAACTACCAAAATTTTTAGAAGCGACTAATAAATATGATTTAATTTTAGGTAATCGTCGTGCTACTAAAGCAGGTAGAGCTGCTATGACTCCTGTACAAAATTTTGGCAATAAATTAGCTACTTTTCTAATAGGTTTAGGATGGGGATATTGGTATCAAGATTTAGGGCCACTACGTTTAATTCGGAAGTCTAGTTTAGAAAGAATAAGAATGCGCGATCGAGGTTTTGGTTGGACTGTAGAAATGCAAGCTAGAGCTATAGAATGTGGTTTAAAAATTAGTGAAATTCCTGTTGGTTATCGTCGTCGTCAGGGTGGGCGTTCAAAAATATCAGGTACTATAAAAGGTAGTTTTCAAGCTGGAACTATTATTCTGGCAACTCTGGGAAAATTATATTTAAAACGTCTGTGGAAAATTATAAAATTCCAGCATAATATCAACAAATCAAGAAAGCCTAGAGAGATTTAACCAAGTCATTTCAGTTATCAGTTAACAGTTAGCTTCCTGGGGAGGAACTTCATCATTTAAGTTCTCAGTTTTCAGAAGTAAAAAGTTGTTTTTGTAACGGAAATTTTGAGTAACAATCCAAAAATATTTCGCTTTAAAAGGCAGGGTTTAAGAATCAATTATTTTGATAGTTGCTGGAAAAAATATTCGATTGATAGGAGTCAGTAAGTATATATTCAGAACATTTATTGTGTAGAAGAAAAATGTCTCATAATTAACTAAATACAGTTCCCTGAGTTGGAAAAATTGTTTTTTTGTAAATGGGGTAATTTCATTTACAATTCTATGTTCTGCAACAAACCTCTTAACAGTTTTGTACTCATTCTACATAAGCATTAAGGTATTGTACAAATTTGAAAAAAATGTTACAAAGAATCATGTTAATTAAATTCTTTTAATCAGATTTTTCTTTGATTAAAAAGGGAGAGTCAAGCCAATAAATGATATTCAAACTATTTATTATGACTCCTGACTTCTAAGCGGTAACCCAAATATTTGTAGCCAAAATTTATAAAACTGGTATTAGCAGTTAGCTTTTCCTACGGAATGCTAAAAAAAAAGCTTTTCGGCGAGTAATTCAGCACCAACTAATTAATTAGCAATATTAGCTAATGTGCAATAAATGCAACGTTTAATTTTAGCTGAATCTTTCAACTTTGATTCTTTCTTCAGAGAGAATTTTTTAATAGCTAATAGTTGATAGTTGATAGTTGATAGCTGACGGCTGAATGCTTACCATTATAATGTAACCATCTATCCATTAATTTGCTTATAGTAATACCAAATTCAAAAAAGGCAGTTACATCTTAGTTGGTGATTTATTCCTACAAGAAAAAATTACAAATTCCATAAATTATAAAAATCAAACCTTTTTTGCTCTTTAATATTTATGTTTTTCTTTCCCTATTCCCAGTTAAGTGTTCCCTGTTCTCTGTTCCCTCTGTCGTCACGCTCTGCAATATTTTATGAAATTGGTATAAAAATTTGCATACCTGTGTAAAAAATTATAAAAATGCAGCAAAATATCAACAAATGGAAAAAGCAAATATCAATTCAATTACTCGCAAAAATTTGCCGTTGTTACTAAGTTCAATTTTGATAGTTGTAGGAGCAATTATAATCATTCCCTATGGTAATTTTCAGGAACCTAGTACAGTAATAAAATTTTGGATTGCTATTAGCATAATGAGTTTAGGATTTATAATTTCTTGGGCAATAAAATCAATAAATTTTGCCTGGTTTTGGAGCATTACTATCCTAGCTAGACTAATATTAATTCCCATGGAACCAGGGAATGATATTTGGCGTTATTTATGGGAAGGTTACATTCAAAATTTTGGTTTTAGTCCTTATGATTTAGCTCCAAATGCTGTAGAATTAATTCCCTATCGAACAGAATGGTGGTCATTAATTAATCATCCTGATACTTCTGCTATTTATCCACCTTTAAGTCAATTAGGATTTCGGGTTTTAGCGGCAATTAACCCATCAGTATTAATATTTAAGTTAGCTTTTATCTTGGCTGACTTAGGAATTTGTTGGCTATTAAGTAGAAAATTTAGCCTAGAAAAAATTTTAATATATGCCTGGAACCCTCTAATTATTTACTCTTTTGCTGGAGGCGCTCATTATGATAGTTGGTTTATTTTGCCATTAGTAGCAGCATGGTTAGCTTTTGATAATTATCGTTGGTATTGGAGTAGTTTTTTAATTGGTATTAGTGTAGCGATTAAATGGATGTCATTACCAATTTTATGCTTTGTAGTTTGGCAGAAAATCTTAGATAAACAAGAGCCTAATACGGATAATATTTCGCAAATTTCTGAATTAGAGAGAACTAGAAATTTAGCAAACAGAGAACAGAAATTAAGATTAGACTGTACTAAATTAACTTGGGATATTTTATATCGTAAAATCCAACAAGCCGGTTTTTTATTATTAATTGGTTTATTACCAATGTGTATTGCTGCTCTAAATTTTTGTGAACCTGGAAAATGTTCACTTATTCCTACCAGTTCAAATTTTGTTGTTAAAGGTCGTAGTGCTGAATTTATTCCTTATTTAGTTAGTTTAATTTGGGAAGAATCAACAAAATATAATTGGATTTATGGGATTCCACTGGGGTTAGGAGTTGGAGTTTTAATTTGGAATAGTCATAGATTTGTTAAGTTTGCTGAATCCTATTTTTTTCTATTATTAACTTTATCCCCAATAGTTCATGCTTGGTATTTTACCTGGTTCATTCCTTTTGCTGTAGCAACTAGAAATTTAGGTATAAAGTGGGTAAGTCTATCAACATTTGTTTATTTTATTTTGACATACAGACAAAGTTTAGGAGATAACAGTTGGTTTTTAACTCCAATGGAAAGATATTGGTTATGGTTACCTTTAATAATTGGATTTATTTGGAGTTATTGGAAAGATAAAAAAAATCTAGAATCATCAAAGATAAACTCTGAATTATCTAGATAAATTCGATTCTTTTGAAAAAAAAATGTTACACGGGCTGATTTTATCAGTAAAAGGCAAGAGGTATTTGTGGTAAATATTTATCGTGCATTGTATTAGAGGCTATTCATCCTAGCTCTATCCTCCTAGCAACAGCCTAACTATTTGTGGCAAATATTTATCACACTTGGTATTATGTATAATTCAATATTAGACATTTTCAGATTCTTCTGGTTTATTAACAAATCCACCAATAAAACTAGAAACCAGAGATAAAACAATTGCTCCAATAACTGCAGGCCAGAAACCATCTACTTCCAAACCAGGAGTAAAATATCCTGCTAATGAAAGAGAAATACCATTTACTATTAACAAAAATAACCCCAAACTAAGAATTGTCAGAGGCAAAGTTAGAATCGTTAAAACTGGTTTAACTATTGCATTTACTAATCCTAAAACAATCGCTGCAACTGCAGCAGCAGGAATACTATCAATTCTGACACCAGGTACAACAAACGCTGTAATTAAAAGTGATATAGTTGCCATCAACCAAGTCAATAAAAAACTTCCCATAACTATTGTTTTAACCTCCTAATAAAATTGGCAAAATTATTTAGTCTAATTGGGATCAACTAACCTAAACAGTCTACTTACAGCAGATTTCATCTTGGTGAGCTACACCCATAGGGGGCAAGATGCCCGCACTACAAACATCCGTTACCCTTTGCGGAGCATTCCGTAGGAAAGCTTTGCCTTAGCAAAAGTTAATATTTCTACCTCATATACTTGGAATCTGCTGTATTATCCACCACCTCTTTCATATAGCAATAGTCAACTTACTGGCAATGATTTTTCTGGCCAAGTGCTTTAGTCAGCAGCATTAGAAAATGCTAATCTTCAGTTAACTAATTTTACTAATACTGACTTACGGGGAGTAATTTTTAATTATTCCACGATAACTATAGCAAATTTACATGGGGTTGATTTTACTAATGCCGATCTATCTGATGGAGTATTTGTAGAGACAATAATGTTAGGTTCGGTTTTTGATGGTCTAGAATTCTACCTCACCAGTATGGGAATTGCTATATTCTGCTATGAAGTAAAAAAAATAGGGTGCTATTTTAACACCCTATTTTGAGATTAAATTATAGCGGTTTTCACAAAGGTAGACTACAAAACTTCTTTTTATGAATTGAGAATTGAGAATTGAGAATTGAGAATTATTAAATTAAGGAATTGTAGCGGTTTTCCAGAAATGTTGAATACAAAACTTCTGCCTTCTACCTTGAAGCAAAAATCTCTGTACTCTATATTAATGAAAACTGCTATAAGTTAAATACATAATAATTATTTATAACTTGAGACAGCTACTCTTTTTCCTCTTTGATTTAGATATTTCTGAAGATGCTCTTGTGATGTTACCCAAGACTTTAAGTTAACATCCCAAAAAAAATTAATCCGATTCCTAATTCTGAGAGTATGAACCCTTTGAAAAGATACTCCTAGAAGTCTTGCTACATTAGTTTGAGTTAATTTATCTTTCATGGTTGATGAGTTAATTGAAATTTAAATGTTTTTGGATAAATCTAAAACTTCCATCTATAGTTAATGACTTATTCAGTCATTTCAGATGTTCTAATATCATCATATAGATTAAAAACAAAACCTTCAATAGTAATATTACTGAACTTTGAGAATTTTATTTGTAATCAAAAAATATCTCTATCCTAGGGAAATTACTCAGAGTTTAAACTTAATAAACTCAATACCAAATCACAGTTTTATCGGATATTTTTGACGTAGTACATCAAGCTATCCAACGTTCATTAATTGATAATGGATAATTACCTAGCCGTTAAAACTGTAATGGAATTGAATTCTCAGGAAATCACAATTTCTTTTCTCTTGGTCGATTCGATATGGCGATATCCGCAACGACCGCTTTTTATCCTTAAAAGGAGAGGCTTTAATCTGAATGGATAACCAACTCTAAAAAAGAATTGAAATTTCATTTAACAAACAGCTTCTAATACTTACTTAATTTTTTAGATTGAGGTGAGTTTCAAGATAAATCTTGATGGTTTAGCACTCGATCCAAAATAGAAACCCATACATAGTTCCAAATGGGGAAATATTTTAAGCTCATGTTTGTTTACTTATCTTCACAAACTAAAGGATTAAAATCCCAAATAGCTTCACAATTATCCAAATGTAAATTGAAGTGTCAACTTTTGTGACAAATTCCCCAACCTTCACAAGTTCTTCATATTTGTCGATTAGCTTTAATTGGTAAGGTCAGCAACTTGCCCTAATACTGATATATAAATTTTTTCTTTGGAGGTAGGAAATGCAATCAGTTTATATCATTCTATTGACTGTTTCTGCAACCGCCGTATTGATTTATAACCACACATCTGAAGATATATCCTTTGTTTTAGCTGTATTAACCGGATTAATCTGTTTCTTTTGGGGTTTTGCTTGTGCTCCATGGCTTATTCAACTACTAATAGTATGTGGCCTATTATGTTTTTACAGACTTTACTCACCAGATAGCCAAGGTCTAAGTTAATTAACTTAACATTTTTTGAACTTTTTTCAAGACAATTTTTGCGATTTTTTTTCTGATTCAGATAGATCGGTTATAGGTATTAACTCATTTAATCTGATTTTAATTCCTCATCTAAAATCATCAGTGATTTGTTAGAGGTTAGTTGTTGGAAGTTTGAATCTGTTTATCAAATAAAGAGGTATATTATGCATACTTGTCCTTGCTGCTCTACAACATTACTTCGCCATGTACGTCATAATACTATTTACTGGTACTGTCCCCACTGTCGGGAAGAAATGCCCGATCTAGAATCAATGCTATTGAATCGTTCTGAGTTATCTAAGTCTTATGGAGGTTGGTTAGGTCTTCGTAAACAAAAGTCTGAAGTATTAGTTGTTGTTCCAGCACTAGGTTAACTCCCATTTGTAGTTCCATTTTTTAGGGTAGAGGGGTTAATAACTATTGATTAAACAATTAATAATTAATAATTGCCTATTTTTCAAAAAAGACGATTGGCTAAAAGGAAATTTTTTTCTTTTTTTTCTTCCTATGAGCGACAGCAAATTGTGGAGACAAGGAGAATCTTTAAAACTTATATTTTTCGGTAAAATTTGTAGAAAATTGTATTTTTTTTATTATTAAATATCTATAAGAGTTGATGAAAAATTAACTAGAGATGCACAGCCCCTAAAGTTCTTCAGAAATAATCGTAAAGATTAATTAGACAGTAGGCTTAAGTCTAAACATAACATTCTGTTTACTTTGAGGATGATATTCCCAGTTCGGTTATAGTCTCCATTGAGATACCAATTATATCAATTCTAAAAAATTTTGCTATACTTATAATTTCTTTTTATAAATACTATGTTATTAACGTGATATAAGCATTTAATAATATTTGTTATTTTGATGGTTATTTTGGTACTTTATGAGTTTAGCATTACTTTTGATAAATGGTATTATTAATAGTTTTATAGAAACTAGCCCTTGTTATTTTTCCTGTTTTCTTACCCAAAATTATCGGAATATCCGTGCCTTCAGGTCACCAAAGAATACCAAGTTTCAAACTGGTATTACGCAAAGACACTATAAATATAGGGAATTAAAATTATTCAAAACTATAACGTCTTAGTATTCAGTAGTGTTCAAAACTCATGTGTAGCTTAAGTCATCGGTAGTTTTAGTTTCAAGATTGACTTACTCATGCCTTGACAGACTATCCTACATAAGTGTATAGGATACTGTGGGATAAATTATGTTCCTAATTTTTCACATCTTATTAAAACTATCCTGCCTCTCATCTTATTCGCAAACTCTGGTAATTTGAAAATAATTACTAATCCGATTTAGCATAAATTTAAGAGCAAGGCATGGCCATTATTTGGGAACTAGACTTCTACAGTCGTCCAATACTCGATGACAGACAAAAAAAACTTTGGGAACTATTAATTTGCGAAAGTCCCGTAGGCGTTAATGACGCGACAGACTCTTTGTATCGTTACTCAGAGTTTACAAGTAATCAAGAAGTAAACTCAATTTGGCTACGGAATGCTATAGAAAAAGCGATCGCTGATGCTCCCGAACCGCCTCAAAAAATACGCTTCTTCCGTCGCCAAATGAATAATATGATTACCAAAGCTTGTGGAGAATTGGCCATACCTACAGCCCTAAGTCGTCGCACTTATATACTTAACCAATGGCTAGAACAACGAATGGAAGAAGTTTATCCGACTTATCCCGGTTATCAAGCAGGAACAAATCCTTCTGTTCAATATATGAATTCTGCACCACAACCTTTACCAGATGCCTTAATTGGAGAAAAGTGGACATTTGTTAGTTTAGAAGCTAGGGCTTTTGCAGAAATGTCAGAGTGGGATATTGATTTTGGAGAAGCTTTTCCTCTGAGCATGATGAATTTAGCACCTAATTCTCCTATTCCTGGTTTAATTATCTATTCGTCTAGGGCTAAACCTTTAGCTGCTTGGATGTCAGGGTTAGAGTTAGCTTTTATCGAATTTAATTCTGCTTCTCCAGCTAGATTATTACTAAATACTGGAGGTGATGATTCTTGGATTTTAGCTAATCTGAGTAATCCATCAACTATTGCGGAAGCTGAAAGATTTTCTGAAGCAAAGTCAAAGGCTAAAAATGTTCATTTTCTGGCAGTACAGTCAAATCCAGAATCAGAATCATTTGCTGGATTTTGGTTATTACAAGAAATTAATCTTTAGGGCTTGCTGAAATAGTCTTTTTAGGGAGCAGGGAAGTAGGGGATTCATTAATTAATAATGGATAATGAATAATGAATAATGGATAATTACCTCAAGGAAAACTGAGAGGATTGAATATAAGGAAATCTCTTATACTAATCCGTGCCAGATTTGTGAAAAAAAATTGTAGGGGTTTGGTCTCCTTTCCCAAAGCTAAGATGGGATTTGGAAACCAAACCCCTACGATAAAATCTTACAACCTATGCGCGGATTGCTATAGCACTTTTTTTCTATTTAATAAGGAGAGGCTTTAAACCAAATTTTTCGGTAAATGCTTTAGGCTTTTTAGGACTTTTAAAATGTAGGTCTTTAATAATCAAAATTATGGGCATTGCATAGTTGCGGGATAATTTTGTCAGAGAGCATCAACCATAATCCCCGTATCTCCGTGTCTCCGTGTCCCCGTGTCAGTCTCAATTATCCCAGTATTCACCAACGCCAAATTATGGGGCGCGAGTATAGGGGGGTGTAGCAGGAAAGTCAGTTTTTATTAATCCAGCTTACCTATCTTCTAGACTCTTTACTTCCCAACCTCCCCACACTTCCCACACTCCCCACACTCCCCACTCCCCACTCCCCAACCTCCCCAAACTCCTTAAAAAGATTTAGTTAAGCTTTGGGTACTGGACATTGGTACAATCCTACTAGCAATTCCATTGTCCAAAATCAAAAATCCCAAACAAAATGTTATGACCGAATTAGCAGAACAACTGCTAGAACTAGCTGCCAAAGCAGGTGCTGAGGCAGCAGAAGTATTTCAAGCCCAATCACACTCCCAGCCCATATTTTTTGAAAGTAATAGACTCAAGCAATTAGAAAGTACCCAATCAGAAGGTACAGCACTCCGACTTTGGCGAAATGGACGTCCAGGACTAGCTGTAGCTCATGGACCGGTGACACCTAAAGCTTTAGTAGAAAGAGCCATCTCTATCAGTAGTTTAAATGAACCAGAATATATTGAACTAGGCTCAAAAGCCAAAAATCGTCATTATCCTAACCAAGGGATATTTGTACCCGTAGAACAACTGGTAAAGTGGGGCAAAGAAGCGATCGCCTTAATTCGAGAATTTTATCCAGATGTGATTTGTAATGGAGAATGGGATTGTGAAATTGAGTCTACCCGTTTGATCAATTCATTAGGACTAGATTGTAATCATATAGATACAACTTTAAGTGGTTATGTAGAAACTGATTGGGTAAGGGGTGAGGACTTCTTAAATATATCTGATGGTCAAATTCAAAGAAATAGCCTGGACCCTAAGAAAGTAGCAAACCGCATCTTACAAAGACTAAATTGGGCAGATAAGAATGTGGCGTCCCCTAGTGGTAGGATACCTATTTTATTTACAGCTAAAGCAGCAGACTTATTATGGAGTACCATATCACTAGCTATGAACGGCAAACAGGTGCTAGAAGGTGCTTCTCCTTGGAGCGATCGCTTAGGGGAACTTGTAACTAATAAGCAAATTACTATTTCTCAACAACCAGAAGAAGGACCATTTAGTTGTCCTTTTGACGATGAAGGTACTTCGACTCGCTCTATAGAATTTATTCAAAAGGGTATTTTACAACTTTTTTATACAGACCGGACTACTGGCAGATTATTGGGTAGTGGAACTACTGGTAATGGTTTTCGACCAGGTTTAGGTAGGTATCCTACACCAGAATTATTTAATTTTATAGTTAAGCCTGGAGAGCGATCGCTAGAGGAATTAATAGGGATGTTGGATGATGGAATTATAGTGGATCAAATTCTAGGTGGTGGTGCTGGTATTTCTGGTGACTTTTCTATTAATGTTGAACTTGGGTATCGTGTGAGAAATGGTGAAATAGTTGGTAGAGTGAAAAATACTATGGTTGCTGGTAATGTTTATACAGCATTAAAGCAATTAGTAGAATTAGGAAATGATGGGGAATGGAATGGTTCTTGTTATACTCCTCATGTAATTGTAGAAGGATTATCTACTATCGGTAAAGTGGATTAAATTACTTACAAAGGAAGAAGGAAGAAGGAAGAAGACTTTAGTTATCTAGAAGAGAAGGAGTAAATATGGTCTGCTGAATAAATCTATAAAGCGATAATTTTCATAATTTTAATATAGAATTCGGTTATATAATATATGTTTATAATTCTTTCTATACTTCCTATACTTCAATATTAAATCTCCCTATTCTCCCATATTCCTACCTCCCAAAACTATATAATATAAGAAGTATTTAACCGGATTTGATATCAGAGGTAAAGTTGATGGATTTTGAAAAATTTGAAATTTTAAGTTTTGATTGTTATGGAACACTGATTGATTGGGAAAGTGGTATCATTCCTGTTTTGAATAATTTAGTTGCTAATCATCAGCTCGATATTACTGAAGCTGAACTACTAGAAATGTTTGCTAAATTTGAGTCAGAAGCAGAAGCTGGAGAATATAAAAAATATCGAGAAGTTCTCAAGCAAGTAATACATAAAATTTCCCAAGAACTAAATTTTCAACCAACAGAATCAGAATTAAATAGTTTATCTGAATCCATTAAAAACTGGCTGCCTTTTCCAGATACAATCGCAGCTTTACAAAAGCTAAAAGAAAAATATCAGCTTGCCATAATTTCTAATATTGATGATGAATTATTTGCTGATAGTGCCAAACATTTACAAGTAGAATTTGATTTTGTTATTACCGCTGCACAAGTTAAATCATATAAACCATCAAAAAATAACTTTGAAGTAGCAATTAAAAAAATGGCAATTTCACCAGAAAAACTATTGCATATTGCTCAGAGTATTTACCATGATATAGTACCAGCAAAAGCCATGGGATTATCAACAATTTGGGTAAATCGCCGACAAGGAAAAGAAGGATTTGGTGCAACTTTACCCGCTAGTGGTAAACCCGATTTAGAAGTACCAGATTTGAAAACTTTGGTAAGTTTAATTTAAGAGGAAAGAAGGAAAATAATTAGCTCGGATATTATGAATTACAGGACTTACGCACAACCATATTTCTTAGGGGCGAATGCCATTCGCCCTCTACAAGTGGTGTATAATTTCATTTTTTCGTAAGTCTTGAATTAATAAAACCTTCAGAAATAAAACAGGTTATTTTATAGAAAATTATAGATTTTTGCAGATAATCTTAGGTTTCTAAGAACGGACTTGCAGTTAACTAATAACGGATAACTGAAAAATAGATGGAAATAAGAATTTGCTTTATTGGAGACTCTTTTGTAAATGGCACGGGAGACCCCGATTATTTAGGTTGGACTGGTAGAATTTGCCAGACATTTTATAATCAAGGATATGATATTAAATACTATAATCTCGGAGTTAGAAGAGAAACTATAGCAATCCTAAATAGGTCGCGACAAATCAAAAAGTAGATAAAAAAGTTGAAACTCTTACCTGTTGCCTGTTGCCTGTTCCCTGTTGCCTAAAAAGCAGTAATATTTTTGCCACGAATATGCGGAGGATTGCTATAGCACTGATATTAAAAATCATTGGTTTAGAGAAGTTTCTTGTCGTTTACCCCCAGAATTTAGTGGTAGAATAGTATTTTATTTTGGTACAAATGACACTATTTTAGAAGCTGTTCATTAATTGATAATTGATAATTGATAATTGATAATTACCTCTCCCTAAAAGGGAGAGGATTGACACAAAGGGGGAAAAGATTTATTTTTTTCCCCTTCAAAGGGGAGGCTTCAAGGCGTGAATGATCTAATTATTTAATTGTTTAATTATTAA
>NZ_JBNHEQ010000051.1:0-6355 GCF_050016015.1 Dapis hubbardiae BLCC-M172 | reverse complement strand
TGGTTGAGGCGATCGCTCCACTTCAGGAAATTTATACTTACCTCTAGAAAAAGCAAATATTCTGGAAAAGTCTGTGAGAAATTTTCGACTATCTATATAGGTCAGTCAAATTTTCATCTCCTCAATTTGCTCCGAAACAGTTTACGGAAGATATAACTACTAAACCAAATTTAGTTGAGATTTTCGGTAATTATAAAATCTCCTACTAAGATTACTATCATAAGTCAATACTGGAAAATTAAAGATTGCCAAATTAAATCCTTTGTGGTTTGATGGGTATTTAGTTATCCAGTTCATAGAATATCTATTCCGAAACAGTTTATGAAAGATACAAACACTGAAACTAAACCAAATAAAGTTGGTACAACAGAAGCAGCTTTTCTTTTAAATATTTCTACTGCTAGACTCAGATTACTTCTCAGGCAAGGTCGTCTCAAAGGAGCCGAAAAAGTTAAACGGTTGTGGGTAATTCCTTTAAATGGTAGAGGAATGCCAGAAATTACCCCTGGTCGCCGTGGTCCTGAAGGAACTTGGAATAAAGGATTCCGCACAGGCAATACTTTTATCCATGTGCTGCGAAGAGAAATTGACCATAACCGAGACCACGGCACATCTCTTCCAGCCATTTCTGTCAAACAAGGAGACAGAAACGATCGCTGCCACGAAGTAGAAATTCTAGGAAACTGCAAAATCGTCTATCGCCCTCATAAACCTAACAGAAGTCAAGCAGGAGGTGCCCGCCTGTGGATTGAGACAGAGCCTGATGTGGAAATTATTCGCAAATATTTCCGAGATACGGAACTAGACGAAAATCAACCCCAAAATGCTAGTTAATTTAGAGTCTGATTTTTAGATTCAACTAATGTTTATTTTAAATATATTAAATAGTGTTGACACTCCCCGCTCTAAAGAGACGGGGATTCTTAAGAAGTCCAAAATCGAACTCTTAAAGGCGTTGTCAATGCGCCTCTACTTAGTTGGCTTAAGTTCAAGTTAAGCCTTCCAGATACTTTTCTTAAAATATTTGCTGCACCATTGCAATCAGCATTAATTAAATAGCCCGCAGCAGAACGATATAAACCTCGTTGAATGCGTTTTCCTGATGGTTCCCAGTTGTCGGGTTTTTCACCGTAGGTTGGGAGAAGATCATCATCTAAGAAACTAGCTTTCGAGGTATAAGACTCTTCAGTTTCTAAAAATTGAAGCCCATATAAATCACCAACTTCCTCAATTCTTTTTTTGAGCCTTGCCGTAGGGATTTGTACAAACTTTTGATTCGTTTTCGTCCCTAAATCAATTGATTGTTTTTGACCCTTGTTCCATCCAAAAATGATTGTACCGATTCCATGTTTAAGGCAATGGTTGATGATTAATCGCGCTGTTTTGTTAACAGCATCACGCATCTGACGATTGCGCTTTTCAGTGATGCGAGCTAATCTTTTAGACCAGAAACCTTGTGGTTTATTTTCCTTGAGAAGAGCTATTCGTTTGTTGTACCACTGGTTTTTAGATTTCAAATGTTTGCCATTAACAATAAAGCTGTGCCCTAGAGTATCCACACAAGTTAACCAGTTGTCTAAACCGTGGTCAATAGAGAGTGCTTGGTTGGGGTCTAGTTTAATTGGTTGAGGCTTGATTTCATAGACAAACTCGACATAAAAACAGCCGTGACGAGGTAAAATCCTAATCTCTTTAATTGAGTTCCAGTCCAGGTTACTAGCCATTGGAATATAGAAATTATCTAATCCAAACCATGCTTTAACCTTGCGTCCTAATGGAACTCTAATCCCTTTGTCAGTAAGTTTGAGCCATATTTTAGGATAAGTAACAGTAAATAAACCCGGTTTTCGATAGTTAGGTGGTTTTGGCTTGTTAACTAATTTACCCCTGACAAATAGTTTCGATAATTGTTTAAAACTTTTGAAAGATTCGATGACCCCGTTGCATATTTGTTGGGCACTAGAAGCATACATTGCGTTAAAATGTCTGTTCCATTTCATCTGCCTGCAAAGTTGCCCTTGAGTGACCCATCGATTTTCCTTAAAAAAAACTTGTCGGGCGTAATAAACGGAACAGTTAAACACTTTGTTAGCTTCGCCACACAAATATTCTAGGATGGCTAATAGGTTTTTGTCGGCATACAGTAGAATTTGTTGACACCCTATGTTTTTTGTTTTTTTGCTCATCCCTCTATTATCATCAAGTTGTCGATAAATGTCAACCCATCAACATGAAAGACCAGCAGAAAATATACCGTCATGGCAACCATTCTATAGGTTTAGCCCATGTCCACTTAGTATGGATTCCCAAACGGCGCAAAAAAGTCTTAGTGGGCCAAATTAAAATAAGGTTGGCAGCTATCTTATCAGAAGTGGCTACAGAAAAAGGCTGGTTAATTAAAGGGTTAGAAATAGCACCAGACCACGTTCATATCTTAGTAGAACATGGCTCTGACGTAGCCATTCACAAAATAGTCAAAGCTTTAAAAGGTAGGTCATCGAGATTGTTGCGACAAGAGTTTCCAGAGCTATGCAAGCTGCCTAGTTTGTGGACTCATAGTTATTTTTACGATACTACGGGAAAAGTCAGCACAACTAAGATTTTGGAATACATTAATGACCCTCATCACGGCGACTAAAGTCGCCGAGTCGTTTTTCCGCCCCGCTTTAAAAAGACGGGGCTACCAAACTCCCGAACTTTTTCCGTGTCGGCTTGTTTAACTTTGAGGCTGGCATTGTAGATTGTTATGCAAGTAATTAGGGTTTTATGAAAAAGTCTTTTGGTGAGGGCAGGAGCCAGTATTCAGCAAAGATGATTTACCAGAACTTATTAGATGGGTTAATCAAGCTATTCAAGACTTGGAGCAAGGAGAATAAAAAAGTAAACTTTCACTAAAATAAATCATCAAATAAAAATTATTCTCTATCCTAAAATCAAATCAGCTCAAATAGTAGATAACTACACTTTATTAGTACATTTCTCCAATCACCAGACAAGAAAGTATAATATTCAAAAATTATTAGATAAACCAATGTTCTTTCCATTGAAAAATTTTGCTTTATTCAAAAATTTTAAAATAGATCCATCAGGAAGTGGAATTATTTGGAACGATGAAATTGATATAAGTGAGTATGAAATCTGGATTAATGGAACAGAATATTAGAAGTCAAAGTTCAAAAGTCAAAATTCAAAAGTAAGAATTTTTAAGTTGAAAGTAATAAGTTAGTTATTCAGCTTTTTTTTGCTAGTAACTATGGATTGAGCTAGAATTTTAATAAGTTGTTCGCATTCATCTAAAAGCTTGGCTATTCTTTCAGATTCTATCATATCAGTTTCAATAAGTAATCTTAACCAATATCGAGTTTCCCTTGGTTCTTTGAGAGATATTTCTTGTTTACTAATAAAATCTTTAATACTCTGAGCTGATTATGATTCTGCTAGTGCTAGATTAGCTCCAATTGATGTTCCAGACCTAAATAATTGATTAGCTAGTAATCTGGGTGTTCCTGGTTGCTGGTCTCAAAGATTACAAAGTTTGGTAATTCTAACTGCAAATTCAAAAGTTCTCTCTGTAATAGGTATATGATTTTTCATTTGACTTTTTAACTTTAAACTTAATAACTCTTACTTTTGACTTTTGAATTGAAATGACTTTTGAATTTTGAATTGATTAATTCTTACTTTTGACTTTTGACTTTTGACTTTTGAATTTAATTAAATTCCTGTCCATTCTCTTAAAATTGGCAAAACAAAAGTAATAGGCGCTCTTTCTTCCACTTTTACTCGTGCTGTTATTGTGGTACCCGCAGTTAATTTTTGTTGGGGTCCTTTACTTGAAGACCATTCATAACCACTGAAGGTATTATCATCTTTTTTTAGTTGAGCATAAGCTTCAATTTGCCCCCCACTTTCCCCAATAACATTTTCTACAATTTCGGGATTTCCTACTACAAAACTTGCACCTTGTTTAGTCACAGGAAAATTGGATATAGAAGTAATACTGCCAATAATTCCCCCAAATCTTTCTCGTTTCACAGTATCAGGAGTAATATTAATTTCCATATCTGATTTAATCAACTTACCATCTTTAACAGGAAAATAACTAACTGCGACTAATTCTGATGACTTTCCTTGAACATTAATTTTACCCAGAGAAGTACCAGGATTTACATATTGTCCGACAGTGCTTTGAATTTCCAAAATACATCCATCTACCGGACTAAGAATTTTACTATTATCAGCAACCTCTTTTTCTAATTGAGCAATTTCTCGGTTAACTTCTTCTATTTGATTTTTGCGACTATTAGCTGCTTCTAAATTTTCCTGTTCCAAACGTTTTCTCTGGGTATCTAAATCTTGTATATCTACTTTTAATTGAGCAATTGTATTTTGGTTTTCCAGATATTTTTCCAGAGCTTCCGTTTCTTGCAACTTAACTTCCTGCAACTGCACTTTTATCTCATTAATTTGATTGAGATTATCCAGGAATTGTTTAGAAGTTTCGGTCGTTTGTGAATCTAATGCTTGTAGTTCAGTTTCAATTTCTCTAATAGTATTAATATTATCCAAATATCTCTGATTAGTTTCTACTTCCTCTACTTCTAAATCTTTGATTCGATCTTCAATTTCGCTAATATTGCTGAAATTTTCTAAATATTTTTCTGTAGTTTCTGTTTCCTGTACTTCTAATTGTTTTAACTCAGCTTCAATTTGACCAATAGACTGTAAATTTTGCCGAAATTCTTGTTCTGTTTGTAATAAATTATCTTGAGAAATAGCACCCTCGGCAAATAATTCCTGGCGTTGTGTTAATCTCTCCTGAAAAATAGGAACTAATTCTTGAGCATCTTTTAAACGTTGCTGTAAACTTTCTCGTTGTTGTTGCAATGCTAATTCATTTTTATCCCGCAGAAGTGGAGTTAAATTTTTGGCATTTTCTAACCTTTGCTGAAGAGTAATTTTTTGTTCGGCGATCGCCTGTAATTTTTTATCTCTCAATTCGGGAGTTAATTGTTTAGCATCTCGCAAACGTTTTTCTAAACTTGTTCGTTGTTTATTAATTTCCTGTAATTTTTCCTCTTTTAATATCGGAGTAACAGCTTGCATATCCTGTAAACGTTGCTGCAAAGTCTGGCGTTTTTCCCGGAGTGCTTTTAAAGTATTATTTTGTAGAGTCGGAGTCAGATTTTGAGTATCTTGCAAACGTTGTCTTAAACTTTCAGCTTTACTTGTCAAACCATCTATTTCTAATTCAGTTCGTTGACTTTCTAACTGTTGAGTATCTACTGCTTGAGTTTGCAGAAGAATTAACTTTTGCTGTTGTAACTCCAACTGTTTTTTCAGTTGAGATGGATCTATAGTTGCCAGTACATCATCTTTTTTGACACACTCTCCATCCCTAATTTTCAGAGACTCTAAATTACCTTGAATTGCTGATTGAAATTCTACTATTTGTCGAGGACGAATTAATACTCCTTTTCCAGTTACAGTAATAGGAATTTTGCCAAAAATACTCCATAAAATACCAGCTAATACGAGACCGCCAAATATGGCAAAAGATAGCCAGTCTTTGATATTAACTAGTTGTATTAATTGGTCAAATTCTTCAGGAGAAGATATTTGTTCCCATGACTCTTGAGAAAAAATACGGCGTTTTGGGGAGTCATTTTTCGGTAGTTGAGTAGTCATTTTTTTTCAATTACTATCATAGAATACTATCATACAAGTGGAATAGCCCTCTGGGCTGTTCCCATTTGAGATAACAATACAAAAACACACAACAAACAAACAGATAAACAATTAGAGATACATGATTACATACATACATGACATTACACAGGCTGGAAGCCTGTGCCACAAATCATAGATAGATAACAAATAACAAACAAGAGATAGAGATATACTATTAAGTAAAAATCAACTGATTTAAGCTTCTAACAATTAGATGAAAAACCCAAAACTCAAAATTACAAAAAGAGATTTACCTCACTGGGAATTTGATGGAGCTGTATATTTCATAACTTTTAAAACCTGGCAAAGGCTTGAATTAACTCCAGCAGCTAGACAAATTGTTTTAGATGCTTGTCTTTTCTTTCATAGAAAGCGATATAATGTTTTTGTTTTAGTTGTTATGCCAGATCATTTTCATCTGTTAATACATCCTCTAGCCAAAGAGAAATCACAAGAATCACAGGATAAATACTGCTCTATTAGTAGTATTGTAAAGTTTTATTGATTTTATAGAAAAACATAGGAAAACAACTGAAAATATCTTAGACTGAGAAAGGAAAGCAGAACAGCTCGTTAAATGTTTAAAAGAGGGATAATGCAGTTAGTAGAACGTACTATTATTAAA
>NZ_JBNHEQ010000050.1:0-28545 GCF_050016015.1 Dapis hubbardiae BLCC-M172 | reverse complement strand
GAAGTCACAACGCTGTTAAAACGGCAAAAGAATAAATGCGCAACTTGTGGAGTAAACTTTAGGCCAAAGGATTTAATCGAGGTTGACCACATCATCCCTGGGTCTAAAGGCGGTAACGACACCTATAAAAACAAACAATTGTTGGACCGACATTGCCACGACTTTAAAACTGCCAAGGATTTAAAAACAGTTAACCATTAAGGAATTATTAGGTCTGAGGTGGAATTTTAAGGATGTGCCCATGAAAAGGGACGACTAAGAGAGGAGCCGTGATGAGGTGAAAGTCTCACGTCCGGTTCTGAAGACGAGCAGGCTCTATAAAGGAGTAATCTGGAAATGAGCTTGCTTAGTTTAACAGAGAAATTAGTAAGAGCCAAGCTTATGCCTTAATAGAATTGGCCAATAGTGCTGATACTTTAATAGATAAAGGACATTTAGACCCCGACTCCATTAATAACTTTAGCAAAAGGGCTTTTGTGGAAACGGCCAAATCTCCCACAGAAGTCCAACAAATGGTCACAGATGCAGCCAAAAAAGGCGATCGCATCACCAGACGGGAGGTCAAGCAACTAGCAGACGAATGGACTGCCGTTAGTTCGGATTTGCTTCCAGACGAAATTAGAGCCAAGGCCACCTCTGGTTCGATGCCACCACGTTATTTAGCTCCCCTAGTCCGGGAAATGGAAAAATTACCAGAATCGCATTTAAGCGCCATTCAAGAGGAAATAGTCCAAAGTCCGGAGGTAGATACCGTCAAGCAACTAACCTCAGATGCTCGTAACCTATCCAAATATCTTGATGCTGCAGCCAAAGTTCAAGCCTTGAATGAATCATCATTGGATATGGAAATGGTATTAGAAGAAGCCTTAAGATTAGAATGTCTCAATATAGTTTCTGACCTAGTAAAACAGTCTGCTCAATTAGAGACAACAATGGCTAAACTTTATAGTAGCTGGAGGCGTGTAGGCAATCTCTCGGAGCGGTTATTTGTGGATACTGGTGCTAGTACACCTCATCTAAGACATTTATTGGGGTGTCTGGACAAACTTTCAAATAATGTTATTGAAATAAGTTTAAGTGACCTCAATAACCAAACAATTCGTTTACAAATACTCTCGGATAGTGATTAATTAGCGACGTAGGGACGTTGTATACAACATCCCTACTGGTGACCACTGACAACTGAATGCCTGAAAACCCAAACAAGTATTTATACCAAATCTGGTATAAATACTTGTTATATCCCAACCTGTAGAGACCTTGCATGCAAGGTCTCTACAGGTTTTTCGCGGTTTGCTTAAAACGGGTGTGTTTAACCCGGATTTGGTATTACTGAATGCTGACGGTTGATAGCTGACAGCTAAATGCTGATTGCTTTCTACAGCACTACGTTAATTAGGGTTTGCGGAAAAAGTCTTATGGGTGAGAGTCAGGAGTCAGGAGGAAGAATTATCCCTTGATTTTTCTGCCTCAGGTCAACCCAAAATCCTGACTTTATACAGCTCTTTAGAAGGAAAACCTTGTACTTTTTACAGAAAGAAAAATGCTAAAACCTTTACCTTTCAATACTTTTAGATTTAATCAGCAAACCCTAATTAGTTAGGACATTTATAAATGCTCAAACGACCATCAGGAATTACTTCTGAATTCAGAATTCTAAATTAAATCTGGTGCATTCTCATCAAAATCATCATAACCATCATAAGAATCATCACTATCATCATCGTCTATTAAATCATCCTCTAAGTCATTAGGGAAATTAGAATCAAAATTATCAGGTGGGAAATCTGAATCAAAATTACCAGGTGGGAAATCTGAATCATCTAAAACTGACCCAAGCTTATCTTTAACAGGAGAAAACTCAGAGATACTATCATCGATAAGTTGACTTTGATTTTGAGGTCCGCTTTGAGAATCTGCAAAATTCTGATTTGCAGGCGATAAATTGAGACTATTTTCCAATTCCAATGAACGCGCCGTCTGATCGTCTAAAACCACACTCTGCAAATCATCTTCCTCAAAAATATCCACATCATCATCCCAACTCTGTTCCAAACGATTAATCTCTGCACTCAGGGCATCTTCATAAGCATTAAACCCAGTACCAGCAGGAATCAACCGCCCAATAATCACATTCTCCTTCAATCCCCTTAACCAATCAGACTTACCCTCAATGGCAGCTTCCGTCAATACCCGTGTAGTCTCCTGGAAACTAGCCGCCGAAATAAAACTATCCGTATTCAGGGATGCTTTCGTAATTCCCAACAACATCGGTGTATATTGAGCCGTTGCTCCACCCGTAATAGACATCGCCTCATTCACCTGTTCCACTTGTCGCAACTCGATCAACTCCCCAGGTAACATAGTAGTATCACCACCATCATCAATCCTCACCTTAGCCGTCATCTGACGCACAATTACCTCAATATGCTTATCCGAAATATCGATACCCTGAGACTGATAAACTGCCTGCACCTGATTTACCAAGAACTTCTGACAAGCCTCAAAACTCCTCAGACAAGCTTCATAAATGCTTTCATGCTCACGGTAATAGTTGAAGAAAGTCTCCAGAATTTCATGGGGGTTTTGAGGTCCATCGGTTAGAGCTTCCCCGACCTGAACACTTTGTCCATCAGCAACAATCACATTCTGTCCATGACCTAAAGGATAATCTGTAATGGTTCCATCACTCGAAACCACGCTCACCTCTATATTATCATCATTAGCATGAACTTGAGCTTGACCAGGATACTTGACTAAAACGCAAGACTCTTTTGGTTTGCGTGCTTCCAACAACTCCTCAATCCGAGGCAAACCCTGAATAATATCCCCAGTCTTAGTCCGCTCAAACACCAGCAGCACCAAACTATCCCCCCGTTGAACCAAATCTCCGTCCATAGTCAGCAAGACCGCACCCGTAGAAACACGATAAGGTCGGCCTTTGCGTAAGATTACCTGATAACTTTCACTCCCATTCTCCAAAAGGATTTTCTCTACCTGAGATACCATACCAGAATTTTGAATAACTGTTCCAGCAGCAATTTCACTACCAGCAACCAACAAATCCCCTGGTGCTACAGATGGTAAAGCATTAACTGGTATTTTAATTAAATCCGCTTCTCGAACTATCAAAACACGACGAATAGCTTCCACACCCTCTCGGATACCCCTTACCTCACCAGATTGCTTAGATAAAATCTCTGTGCGAGCCACCACAGCTCCAGCCTCTATCACATCTCCATCTTTAACCAACAACCGAGTATTCGTACTACCATGAGTTGTATCTGCTACCACATCCCGGCGAATAACCAAAGATTCCAGAATTACCAACTGCAAACGCATTACACCCTCTTCTTCTTGGTCTGGTGATAACTCAATATCAGCAGCCAATTGAGGAGCATCCTCACCAATCTCCAACACTAACTGGGTGCGCAGCAACTCTATAGCCTCTACAGATTTAACCCGTTCCCCATCCTTAAAAGGAATCCGTTGTACCGCCCGTAACTCAATGGAAGAATTAATTGATTTCTGAGAAGGTACACCAGGCTCATCAGGCACATGAAACTCAGTCACAGGTCGCAATAATAATCCAGGACCATCCGGCGTTTCTATATATTCAATGTACTTTAACTCAGAAGTTACCAAGCCTGGAATCACCTCCTGTCCTGGCGTAGCAATTTGACCATCCATCAGAGTTAAATCTCCTAAATCTGTTTGATAGTCCCCACTATGTAGTTCTCCAGGCTTAATTACAACCTCCCTGAGAATATCATTTTTCTGGTGTACTTCTGCGACTCCATTAGACTGACAGAAAATATCCTTAACTATTTCCGTTCCAGCTTCCACATATTGACCATCTTCTACCAAGAGCAGAGATATATCCTTATTAATCTCATGACATTCTTCAGGAATCCATAGCAATGTACCACCTTTTACTACTTCATAGCCTTGTTTTGCCTTACCACGCTTCAGAACCTCCACTCCAGCATACTTAATAATCCCACCTGTAGAAGTTTGATAATTTTCGTCTAAAAGTTCAGCAATAACTTCGTGATTACCAACCTTACTACCAGGAGTAACTTTTAGGGCAAATCGTTGATTATCTTGACTCTCAATGATATACTGCTCCCGGTTAGCAACACTCTCCATCCGAACTTTTGCCTGGTCTAGTCGTACACTTGCAGTAATCACCTCAATCTCACGAGGCAAATTATCATGTCCTTCTATAGGTAATGGCAGAGGTGTAGAAGCCTTAACCATCGACCCCTCTAACTCATCCACCATTGACTCTTGAGTTTCTCCAGCCAAAACATTCATACCCGCTTGCTCTGCAGCACCGTACAAACCAGAATCAGGTACTCGCACCACACCACCATGCTCAGTTACCAACTTAGTCTCAGCAATTACACTATTAACATTAATCTTAGTCCCATTCTTTACCATTGGTTCTGCACCCGGTGGCAGATTATACACCTCTCCAGCCAAGACCCATATCAGACCACCTCTTTGAGCAATGCGAGTCGTTACTCCTTGCTTATCCACCTTTTCTTCTTGCACCAACTGAGCAAATTTAACTTCTCCTGCCAAGTCTGAAGCTACCTCTTTTGTTACCTTCTCAGTTGTTTTTCTAACCTGACCTACCTTTGGTACTTCTGCCAAAACCGTCCCCGCCGAAACCTGCTGGTCATTTTGGACCATTAAAATAGAACCTTGAGCAATCGCCACACTTTCCTTACGACCTTCAGCCCCTAATACCATCAGTTCAAAATTATTCTCGGCAATCATCGCCTCATCCCCATGACGAGTCCGAAATGACCTAGCACGAACATTAGACGGATACTTAACTACACCTGGAAACGACGCCACAAACTGACGAGCAACTTCACCCGTAAACACACCTCCAGTATGGAACGTCCGCATAGTTAACTGTGTACCAGGTTCCCCGATAGACTGAGCAGCAATAATCCCAATAGCCTCTCCCATATCAACCATATGACCATGAGCAAGACTCCACCCATAGCAACTTTGACAGACAGAACGCGGTGACTCACAAGTTAAAGGAGAGCGCACAAATACCTTTTCCACACCTGCTTTACCTACTGCTTTAGCCAAATCATCCGTAAACACTTGATTCCTGACTGCCTGAATATCACCACTACTAATAATTTCTCCTGTTTGTGGATGTTTGAGATCCTCAGCTAAAACTCTGCCTAACAGTCGATCCTTTACCGGAATCAATACGCGATCGCCATCTTTCATACTCGTCACTATCACCCCTCGTTTAGTGCCACAGTCTGCTTCCCGAACGATTACATCCTGAGAAACATCAACCAAACGACGAGTCAAATAACCAGAGTCAGCAGTTCTCAATGCTGTATCAACCAAACCTTTCCGCGCACCATAAGAAGAAATAATATACTCAGTTACAGTTAAACCCTCCCTGAAATTCGTCTTAATTGGCAAATCAATAATTTCCCCCTGTGGATCTGCCATCAAACCACGCATCCCCACCAACTGACGCACCTGAGAAATATTACCCCGCGCTCCAGAAAATGCCATCATATAAACTGAATTTAGAGGGTCAGTCGCTCGAAAGTTACGAACTACCTCATCTTTAAGATTTTCACTGGTACTATTCCAAGTATCAATTACTTTTTGAAAGCGTTCTACTTCAGTAATTTTTCCTTTAGTATAACGGTCAGTTGTATTGCGGATTTCTTGCTCTGCTGCATCTAAAAGTTGTCGTTTAGAAGGAGGTATTTGCAAGTCATCTACACTAATAGAAACTCCTGCTTTTGTAGCATAACGGAATCCTAAATCTTTCAGCTTGTTGGCCATCTGTGCAGTTCTTGCTGTACCGTAATTCTCAAAAGACCAAGAAATTAGCTTTTTTAGTTGACCCTTATTGATAACTCTATTATAGAAAATCATAATTAATGGATAATGGATAAGTTTTTAATGGACAATGGATAATGAATAATGGATAATTAGAGAATTAGAGAGTTATATAGAAAATTAGAGATTTAAAAAACTCTTTCATTATCAATTATCCATTATCAATTATCAATTATTTAGAGGGCACTTTGAATTGTTTGATTGAGAATTATTCGACCCGGTGTTGTCACCACAAACTGTGTAGTCACTACTCCATTGCTCTCCCGAACTTGGCGAGATTTAATATAAACCTTCTTAATCTCGACCTGTTCAATATAATGGATTCTATACAAATGATAAGTCTTCACCACCTCCCCATTTTGCAGATTTTGCTCTGACTTCAACTCTCCTAAATTATCAGGTAATATTTTGCTATCTAATGGCATCCAATAAGTCTTCATCAGCGCTTCATCAGATATTTGTTGTAGATCGGGAGGCATTTCTTCTGGTTTATCAGTTTCAATCTCCACGTCAGGAGGTAACCTCAAATATACATAAGTATGCAGGTCTAGTTTACCTTGTTCATAAGCTAAAACTACATCATCAGGGTTAGCAAAATAAAGGTCTTTACTACCTTGGAGCTTATGGTTTTCTGCTGTTAGATAATAACAACCCAATACCATATCTTGAGAAGGGGTAATAATTGGGCGACCAGTTGCGGGAGACAAAACATTATTCGATGCCAACATCAATAACCTAGCCTCCGCTTGGGACTCCAGAGACAGTGGCACATGAACCGCCATTTGGTCGCCATCAAAGTCAGCATTAAACGCCGGACAAACTAAAGGATGTAACTGAATTGCTCGACCTTCTACTAAAATAGGTTCAAAAGCTTGAATACCTAATCTATGCAAAGTTGGAGCGCGGTTTAACATCACGGGATGACCATCTATCACTTCCTCTAACACATCCCAAACATTCGGGTCTCCCCTTTGAATCAGTTTTTTGGCAGCTTTAATATTATTAACTAACCCCTGACGAATCAAGCGATGAATCACAAATGGTTGAAACAACTCAATCGCCATTTCTCGTGGTAAACCACATTGATTAATTGCTAACTTCGGTCCGACAACAATTACCGAACGCCCAGAATAATCAACCCGTTTACCTAACAAGTTTTGCCGGAAACGACCCTGTTTTCCTTCAATAATATCGCTCAAAGATTTCAGAGGTCTGTTATTTGCACCTACGACGGTTCGACCCCGACGACCATTATCAATTAAAGCATCAACTGCTTCTTGCAACATTCGTTTTTCGTTGCGGATAATAATTTCCGGTGCTAATATTTCCTGCAACCTAGCCAAACGATTATTCCTGTTAATTACTCGTCGGTAAAGGTCATTCAAATCGCTAGTTGCAAACCTACCCCCATCCAACTGCACCATCGGACGCAGGTCAGGAGGAATCACTGGAATTGCATCCAAAACCATCCATTCTGGTCTCGAACCTGTAGCAACAAAATTATCAATTACCCGCAAACGCTTGATTAACTTGGCTCGTTTTTGCCCTTTGGAATTAGCAATTTCTTCCCGTAGTTTTTCTGCTTCTACTTCTAGATCTAGATTTGCTAATAAAACTTGTAAAGCTTCAGCACCAATACTAACCTCAACCCCTTCTATTGCTGAATCTTCGCTATAGATTTGGTCTTCAATTTCTAACCAAACATCTTCTGCTAACAGTTGTTTATAACTTAAACTTTCGTGATTTCCTGGTTCTAATACCACATAAGCATTGAAGTAAACAATTTGTTCAACATCCCGCAATGGCATATCTAACAAAATTGCCATATAACTTGGAATACCCTTGAGATACCAAACATGAGTTACTGGTGCTGCTAACTTAATATGTCCCATGCGGTGACGGCGCACCCGTGACTCAGTTACTTCGACTCCACATCTTTCACAGACAATTCCACGATGTCGGACTCGCTTATACTTTCCACAATGACATTCCCAATCTTTCGCCGGACCAAAGATGCGTTCGCAAAACAACCCATCCATTTCTGGTTTTAGAGTCCGGTAATTAATTGTTTCTGGTTTGGTTACTTCTCCTACAACGGTACCGTTGGGTAGGGTTCTTTCTCCCCATCCACGAATTCTGTCTGGAGAAGCTAACCCAATTTTGACGTAATCAAATCTTTGTTCAAGTTTTGGCACGGTAATAATTGATAATTGATAATTGATAATTGATAATTGATAATTGGGCGTTGCTGATTCTGGGTATGATTTGTATTTTTTAGTAGTTGCTCAACTCTTGAATAAGAAATATTTGAGATTGCTCAATTTTTATTTTCATACCTTGATTCAGCAACGCCGATAATTGATAATGGGTAATTAAATAATGGATAATTGATAACTTTTTATTGGTCATTTGATTTGGTCGATTTGATAATAGTTGTCAGGAGTTTTAAGAGTTCTATACAATCTTGATTAATTGAGTTAAATCCTTTGACATCAATGTAATCTGAGTGATGTAATAGTTCTAACCAATACAGAGTCTCATTAGCCTCTTTCAGAGCAATAGCCATTTTGTGTACAAAGTCGGCACGACTTTCAGCCTGTTCTGCTTCGCGCACCAAAGCTCCAATTGCCGTACCACTACGAAGTAGCTGCTTTGATAGAACATACTCCTGTTTCTCTTGACTAAGATACTTTGACAATTTAACAATTCTTAATGCAAATACAAATGATTTTTCTTTAACTACATTATTTGTCATAGTTAATTATCAATTATCCATTATCAATTATCCATTATCCACTATTCTTCATTTTCACTCGATAATGATTCATATACAGGACGAGATGGTGTTCGCTTTCCTGGTATATCTGCCATCAAATCAACCTCCACATCCTGAGTAGTACCATCATCCATAGTTTCTACTTTGTGGGCAGCAATATCCAAACATAGAGACTGTAACTCTCGCATCAACACCTTGAAAGATTCAGGAGTACCAGGTCGTGGAATTGCCTTTCCTTTAACAATTGCATTCAACGCCTCATTTCGACCCTGCATATCATCAGATTTCACAGTCAACAACTCTTGCAAAGTATAAGCAGCACCGAAAGCCTCTAATGCCCATACTTCCATCTCTCCAAAGCGCTGACCGCCTTGTTGCGCCTTACCACCCAAAGGTTGCTGTGTCACCAGAGAATAAGGCCCTGTGGAACGAGCATGAATCTTATCATCAACCAAGTGAACCAGTTTCAACATATAAGCAACTCCCACAGTCACCGGACGGTCAAACCTTTCTCCTGTCCGCCCATCATAAACCCAAAGTTTCCCAGGATGGTTCTCATCAAACGCCCAATCTTGACCAGAAGTATCCCTGGCTAATTGTAACATTCGATGCACTGTTTCCCTTGACTTTTCTGCACCGTGCATCTCATCAAACGGCACACACTTAAACCGCACACTTAAAATTTCACCTGCCCATCCTAGTAAGCACTCAAAAATTTGTCCTACATTCATCCGGGAAGGTACACCCAATGGATTTAACACTACATCTAAAGGTCTTCCATCGGGCAAATAAGGCATATCCTCAATGGGCAGAATTCGTGAAATAATACCTTTATTCCCATGTCGCCCTGCTACTTTATCTCCTACCTGAATCTTCCGCTTTTGAGCTACATAAACTCTGACCACCATATTTGCTCCTGGTGGCAACTCATCTCCCTTTTCTCTGGTAAATACTCGGACATCAACGATACGACCTTTTTCACCATTGGGAACTCGTAGAGAATTATCTCGTACATCCCGTGCTTTCTCACCAAAAATTGCCCGTAACAACTTTTCTTCTGGAGGTTGGTCCGATTCTCCCTTGGGCGTCACCTTACCTACAAGAATATCCCCAGACTGTACCCAAGCACCAACACGAATAATTCCTTGTTCGTCTAAGTTCCGCAGACCATCTTCCCCAACATTCGGAATTTCTCTAGTAATTTCTTCTGGTCCTAATTTTGTCTGTCGGGCTTCAATTTCAAACTTTTCAATATGAATAGATGTATAAACATCATCATATACCAAGCGCTCGCTAATCAGAATCGCATCCTCATAGTTATAACCTTCCCAAGGCATATAAGCTACCAAAACATTCTGCCCTAAAGCTAACTCAGCACCTTCAGTAGAAGAACCATCAGCCAATACCTGACCCGCCACTACTTGGTCTCCTTCATATACCAGAGGTCTTTGATTTAAGCAGGTATCTTGGTTAGACCTTTGATATTTATGTAGTGGATAATCTGTTTCATTTCCCTCTTTATCAATCACAGATATCTTAGTTGAGTCTACATAGCTAACTTCTCCATCCGTCCGGGTAACAACTACCATACCTGAATCGCGGGCAGCTTGAGCTTCTAGACCTGTTCCTACTAGAGGTCTGTCTGGGTTTAACAATGGCACCGCTTGTCGTTGCATATTGGAACCCATCAACGCCCGGTTAGCATCGTCGTGTTCCAAAAACGGAATTAATGATGTGGCCACTGAAACTACCTGCACTGGGGAAACCGCCACATAGTCTACTTGTTGGGGACTGGTCGTGGTAAAATCTTGTCGGTAACGTACTGGTACAACGTCCCCCAAAATCTTCCCTTCCGCATCAGTCATAATATCCCCTGGTGCCACCCGCAAATCATCTTCTGCATCTGCTGTCATATATATTGGTTTACCATCGCGCAGTACCCGACCATTTTCTACCGGATAATAGGGGGTTTCGATAAATCCATAACCGTTGACTTTAGCATGGTTAGCTAGAGAGCCAATTAATCCAGCGTTAGGTCCTTCTGGTGTTTCAATGGGACAAATCCGGCCATAGTGGGAAGGATGGATATCTCGGACGGCAAACCCAGCTCTTTCTCTGGTTAATCCTCCAGGTCCCAAAGCTGATATGCGTCGTTTATGGGTTAGCTCTGCTAATGGGTTTGTTTGGTCCATAAATTGAGACAATTGAGATGACCCAAAGAATTCTTTGATTGCTGCTACTAATGGTTTTGGGTTAACCAATGATGTTGGAGTTAATGTGTCTGCTTCGGATACGGTCATCCGCTCCCGAATAATTCGCTCTAAACGGTTTAATCCTACTCTGATTTGGTTTTGCAGCAGTTCTCCTACGCTTCTAACTCGTCGGTTTCCTAGGTGGTCAATATCATCTGTCTGACCAATGTCATATTCTAAGTTAATTAGATAGTCAATGGAGGCTAATATATCTTCTTTAGTTAATACTCGTACTGTGTTTGGCAAGTTTAACCTTAGTTTATTATTTAGCTTATATCTTCCTACTCGCCCTAGGTCATATCTTTTTTGGTCAAAGAATCTACTGTGGAGTAGTTGTTCTCCACCAGCTATAGTAGGTGGTTCCCCTGGTCGTAATTTCCGATATAGTTCTAATAGGGCTTCTTCTTCTCCGTATTGTCCTTCTTTTTCTATAGTTTTTTGGAAATAATCGGGATGTCTGAAGGAGTCAAAAATTTCACTGTCTCCTAATCCCAAAGCTTTTAGTAATACTTGGGCAGAAAGTTTACGAGTTTTATCTATTCTGACCCAAACTAGGTCATTTTTATCCGTCTCAAATTTTAGCCACGCACCTCGGTTAGGAATTAGACTGGCATTATATGTACGTCGGCCACTTTTATCTGTCTCGGATTTATAATAAACTCCTGGAGAACGAACTATCTGATTAACGATTACCCTTTCAGCTCCATTAATGATAAATGTTCCCCTATCTGTCATTAGGGGTAGGTCTCCAATGAATACTTCTTGTTCTTTTATTTCCCCAGTTTCTTTGTTAATTAAGCGGGTGGGAACGTACATTTGCACTGCATAGCTGCTGTCTCGGCGTTTGGATTCTTCTACACTATATTTTGGTTGTTTTAGTTTATAGTTTTTGGCAATAAAGTGAAGTTCTAGCTTGCCTGTATAATCTGTAATTGGAGAATAGCTTTCTAGTTCTTCTATTAGTCCATATTCTAGGAACCATCGAAAGCTTGCCCTCTGAATTTCAATCAGATCGGGCATATTGAAAATTTGCAGGTTACTTTGGGTATCAACGTTTAATTTTTGATGAGTCATTCTTGAGTATCCTAGTGGGAGATAAGTTTTTTTAAGAGTTTATTTTCTGGGAAAAAATCGTGAATTAAAGTTCTACAATATTAATTTACTATTGTGGTACTTTATACATTAGTAAGCTAGTTAATATTATATTTTTATAACTGTTCTCAATAACTAAATATTTTGCCATTAGTTGCTTTATTGTTTAGTTCTTTTCTTTTAAGTTCAAGTTCATAGTTTTCCTGACATAAATCTAATTTTTGTCTGTCAAACTTATTCAAGCAGATGGTATGTTTAACCCATATTATAACTGAGGCTTCACTCCTTCTTATACCAGAATAATTGTTTCAAGGATGACGTTTTTTGTGCAATTTTTCCATACCTTACTCATATCTATTTCTCGTTTATGACGAGAAAATAATTTTTGACTATTATGATAATTGATGATTTAGTATAGTTGCTTAAACTTTTACTAGACGATCATTTCATTAGCAATTCCTCCTTTGTTTCGTCTACAATTACTTAAAACATCTTTATTTTTTTGATTCAAACGCTAAGTTCACTTTTTTTTTGTTTTCAACTTGTTTATATAAATTACGTTAGTGGTTTGTTAAAAATCTGCGAACAAAAAAAATTATCTTGAGCTAAATCTCTGTTAATTAAGTTCTAGATTGTATCAATAGCTATAGTGAGAAATATTTCCACTAAATTTTACTATATTAAAGTTTCACTATTTTTTTCTGAATATAAATGCTGTTTCTATGATTGATCATAATAATATTAATATTAATAATATAGTTGAGTCTGAGGCAAAAACATTTACGAGAAGGCTTTTTTATAGCTTGACTTAGGATTATAAATATCCTTAGTAAATAATCTCCTTATACATTCACAGCAATAAATTTAATATTTAGTATATAGATTTACATTTGAGATATAAACATAAAGAGTTAATAAGACACTGTTTACTAATAGAAAAATACCCATCTAATTTGATAAATCATTTTAGTTTAGTCAAAAATAATACATATTAATCATAGATTCCAGGAAAGTAGGTTAATATATTAGTTTATTGAGAATATTATCTTGACTATATCTATCTACATATGTAGCACTAAATATTTAAGAGTTGAAAATATAATTAAACAAATAGCTAACTTACCAATAGGCAAAGACAGTAGATAATTACATAGTTTTTGCTAAGGCATAAAATGGCGATCTTGATTTGACAAATAACAAGGAAAAACTATAAGTTAAAATCAAATCATTACCTTAATCCTTTAATATATCTGGAAGCTCAGTTATTAAAAATGATTTAATTTAGTTACCAAATAATACTATTGTAATATATATTTTATATTTCTGTAATCTCCCTACTGTAGCTCTACTCTTTCTTGTACATATTTCTATCCAATTCACTGCAACCATGACCGTATGGTATTATATCTTAAACAATTTACTTCCATAAATTAATTTTTTATAGAAAATCCAAAGAGTTGACAAGCATTTTTGCTAGTTTGTGCTGCTAGAGTCTCGAATGTCACGCCTCTGAGTTCAGCAACTTTTTCGGCCACATATTTCACATAAGCAGGTTCGTTGCGTTTGCCCCGCTTTGGTACTGGCGCGAGAAATGGACAATCTGTTTCTACTAACAGGCGATCCTCAGGCACTATTTTAGCTGATTCTTGAATTTGTATAGCATTTTTAAATGTTACAATTCCACTAAAGCTAATATAAAATCCTAAGTCTAAAAACATTCTAGTTTCTTCTGGAGTACCTCCCCAGCAGTGCATAACCCCTCTGACAAATCCTTGATTTTCTTGGAAATCATCTAAAATATTGGCCATTGAAGTTGCTGCATCACGACAGTGGATAATTAATGGCTTGTTAAGTTTTTGGGCTATGGTTAATTGCTGTTCAAAAACAAATTTTTGTTGATCTTGATTGTTTGCTTTGTAATAATCTAATCCTGTTTCACCTATGGCTACTACTCTAGGATCTGATTTAGCAAACTCTTGAATTTGATTAGCCATACTAGATGTCCACTTTTCAGCATCTAAGGGGTGTAACCCAACTGCATAAAAAAGTTCTTGAAAGCGATCTGCTATGGCTTTTATACCAAGGAACTCCTGTGGTTCGACACAGGAGTGAACTAGGTGGACTACTCCTGCTTGTTGCCAACGTTGGCGGATTTCTTCCAGGTCAGAATTGAATACGTCAAAGTTAATATGGACGTGAGTATCAATTAGCTGGATTTGGCTTTCCTGGTTAATTTGACTCATCAGTTCTACTCAACTTACCCAAACTTACCCATGAATGATATCTTGAGCTTTGACAGCTCAGTTACTGTTTCACTTAATAGCACTAACTGCATTCTGTAATTTATCTTCAAGAGCTGGCTTAAAATTGGAGTGAATTCTACATTGACAAAAGATTTCATTTCAACTTGTTATATACTTGTGGTAATTAGTTAGACAGCTATCAGATTATAATATTACTTCAAATGTATAATTACCTTTCAATATCGTCCAACTATTTAATTTCAGTAGTTAGCCTCGAACTACAGTCACAGGTATATATGAGCAGTTAGAATAAATGTTAATGGACAAATGGTTGAAGTAGGAGTTTCTGAATGGCCTATTTGTCCCACAACCGCAACTTCAGCAGGATTTCAATTTAGACAATCAATACATTGTAGTTATTTTGAACTAAAACTGAAGCTAACTTCTCCCTAGAAGCGTAGCGTTTAAACCACTGGCAATTGCCTTTAAGAAGCTACAGAACCATCTGAAACTGCAGAATCTGGCTGACTTTTTTCGGCCATTAAATGTCTCTTGTAAAACCTAGCTAATCTAGCCTTTTTGCGAGAACCATTATTTTTATGTAAAACACCACGTTTCACAGCTTTATCAATTTTACTGTAAGCTTTTGACATCCGCTGCTCAACTTCTGTCTTTAATTCATCTGTGGGATTGGAGGCATAGTTTTCAACAGCAATGAAGTATTTTTTCATTAAAGTCCTAAGTGCGGATTTATAGCTTTTGTTCCTCAGACGGTTACGTTCAGCAACTTGGATACGTTTAATAGCAGACTTAATATTGGCCATGGTTTACTTTGACATCATAATATAATAATTAATTAGGGTTTGGCATCCTGGCGATGCCTTTCATATAACCCTTGTGTGTTCTCCGTTACAGCCGAAACACTCTTAATCTGGCGCAGGATTTAACGCATTACGCATTACATTGTTAGTTGCACAGTTTATGTTTCAGTGCCAGCAGCGCAGATCAATTTTTTCTCTTTGAGTCCCAAGGTCGCTCCAAAGCAAAGTAAGTCACCAAACTTAAGGCTTCCTTACTCAAAGCTAGTCTAGTATACAAAATATCTAGTTATCTTAGCATTTATTTTGTTACTACGCAAGGTATTATTACAAATTGAAAAAAGTTGCCTACTAGGTATAAATCTCAAGGTCTCTAAGCCAGAGAAGATTTCATCAAGTATTTCAAGATGCCAGTGTTGCGACTTCACGCTATAACAAAGAGTAATGGGTAATTTGGAAACAGGGAGAATTGTTTAACTTTTGCCCCTAGATAAAATTAGGGTCATTACAAGACAATTGGCGATGAGTAGGCATTTTATTTCTCACTTATCAGTTCAGTGTTTAACATTATATTAGATAATAGATAGTCTTAATGTTGATCCAACTCTTTTGTTTCTCAAACGACTCTCGCGCATCGCGAACTTTATTTTTTAGTTGGCATTCCTAATCTCTATGCTGCGAATAATTACTCAGTGGGTTGAGGCACAAGCTGAATTAAAACGCATCACAGAGCGTACCCACGATGATATGGCTATTCATAAAGAAACAACGGTGCGAGAAATTTTGCGCTCCGTTAGAGAACAAGGTGATGAAGCTCTGTTACACTATACTTCTGAGTTTGACCATATCACTTTGACTCCAGAAGAGTTAAAGGTAGGTGGTTCTGAGTTAGATGCGGCCTATCAGCAGGTAAATAAGGACTTATTAAGTTCAATTCGTTTGGCTGCTAAACAGATAGAAGCTTTTCACCGACAACGAGTTCCTAAGTCCTGGGTTCAGTTTGGTGATGATGAGGTGGTCTTGGGCAAACGCTATACTCCTGTCGATAGAGCTGGACTTTATGTTCCTGGTGGTCAGGCTGCTTATCCTAGCACAGTTCTGATGAATGCTATTCCTGCTAAAGTGGCTAAAGTCCCCAAGATTGTGATGGTGACACCACCTGCTCAAGGAAAAAAAATTAATCCTGCTGTACTGGTGGCCGCTCAAGAAGTAGGTATTCAAGAAATTTATCGAATTGGAGGAGCCCAGGCAATAGCTGCTCTGGCTTATGGTACAAAAACTATACCAAAAGTGGATGTGATTACTGGGCCTGGTAATATATATGTGACTTTGGCCAAGAAAATTGTTTATGGTACAGTAGGTATTGATTCTTTGGCTGGGCCTTCAGAGGTACTGATTATTGCAGATTCTGAGGCCAACCCGGTTCATCTGGCAGCAGATATGTTGGCTCAAGCAGAACATGACTCTTTAGCTGCTGCTATTTTATTGACTACAGATTCAGCACTAGCACGTCAGGTGGTGGTTGAGGTGGAACGACAACTCCAGGATCATCCACGTCGCACTTTGACAGAAAAGGCGATCGCCCATTATGGTTTGGTGGTTGTTGTTGAATCTCTGAAAGCTGCTGCTGAACTTTCTAATCAATTTGCTCCAGAACATTTGGAATTAGAAGTTTCAGATCCTTGGGATCTATTGGAAAATATTCGCCATGCTGGTGCTATTTTCCTTGGTTATTCAACTCCAGAAGCTGTGGGAGACTATTTGGCAGGGCCAAATCACACTTTGCCGACTTCTGGCGCTGCTCGTTATGCTTCGGCATTGGGGGTAGAAACTTTTATGAAGCATTCTAGTTTGGTTCAATATTCTCCTACTGCTTTACAAAAGGTTGCTTCTGCTATTGATGTATTGGCTACTGCTGAGGGTTTACCGTCTCATGCTAACTCAGTTAGATTGAGGATGAAAGCTCAGGATCAAGAACAACAAGAGTGGGGAAAACAAGAAACAATTAGTCAGGAAAATGACGGCAAAAATTTATAAATGATGCCAGATGACTCCCGTTAGAATCTTTAGATCGCGGGAGAATATGTCAGTCAAATATAGTATTTTCCAGTTTTAAGTTGGTAATACCCTAAGGTGACTTAGATGTTAATACCAATATTAAGGTTGGTAAAGTTTGCCTTGGGTTACTACGGTAGAAAGTCTGTCTGATGAGGGTGTTGCCGACAGTTTGGAGTGATGCAGTAAATAAACATTCAAATTTTGCTTTATTAAGTTTTTTTCTAAGTTTTATAGAGCAGATAAATTACTACTGAATTCACTCAAAGTTTACTGGGTTTCTTTTGAGAAACCTAAATTTTTCATTTCCTATTTCTCATACCAATTTAATCAAATAATGTGACAAAACTGTGTTTAGAAGGAACAGGGAACAAAGATTTGTAGGAAATATTTGTCCAAGTGGTATAATATTCTTTTATATGGCCTTTAAAACAATTATTGTAGCTCTTAGCAATTCACAGTCAGACTTAGAGCCAGTTATTCAAGCATTGACAGAATTTAACTTAACATTAGAAACGAAAGTGATTTTATCTCATGTGGTTGCTATGGAAAAATCTGATTTGGAAGTAGATAAACCTCAGTTGGATAGCGAAAAAATTTCTCTTGGGGAATTTGAAAAGCAGCTCAAATATTACCAAGAAGAGCTTCCTTGTCAAACTGAGATAGAAATTGTTATTGGCGATCCAACTGAAGAAATTGTTCGCTTATCTAATTTTTATGGTGCAGATTTAATTATGATTGGTAGTCGCGGGTTAAAAGGTATAAATCGGATTTTACAGGGGTCTGTCAGTAGTCAGGTTATTGCTGAAGCAAACTGCTCAGTGTTTGTGGTTAAACAGAGATAACTTACTACTTTTTTGTAAGTATGGCTTGCTGAATAAGTCTGAAAGCTTAATTCACCAAAGTTTTGAACATAATTCTTGATTAATCTCTTGGCAAGTTAGAAGCTTAATCCTTCAAAACTAATTCACAAGTTAAACTCTTAAGTTAAGATAAGGCATATATAATTTTTCTGTAGTCTAAAAAATCTCTCCTCTGCTAATTCATTGGGAAATTATAGTCATTTCAAATAAGGAAATAAGGAGAAAACACTTTTTGGGCTAAAACCTTTTTAAGGAAAGAAACACTCGTATCAATTTAAACTGAAATGACTATAATATAGATTTTTCAGATTATCTGTCAAACTATATTTTCATATTTTCAATCACACAAATTTTTTATTCATCTTCAACGGAATAATTTCAGGTCTAAATTCTCTCCTTTTCAGGAGAGGTAATTATTAATTATTAATTGTTAATTATTGAACTTTTCCTTCAAGTATTTATAGCGGTTTTCACTTCATGACTACAAAAGTTCTTCCTTCTCTCCTAGATAACTAAAGCCTTCTTCCTTTAAACCAAAATATCTGTACTCTAAAAAACATGAAAACTGGTATAATTCTCTATTCATATTTCAAATGTAAACTCTGTAGGAAGTGGAAATTTGAATAATTATAAATTACTGAAAATCAGCAATCAACTATACTAATCCTATTTTTTATATGTCAAATAAATCATAATTTCACATAGAAACAAATTTTAAGAGCTAAATCTCAAAAATGGAGAAACTAAAAAAATAAAAAATTTTATCTAACACAGAGAATTTGGGCTAGATAGGATTTGACAAATACTAGCATAAGTATGAAAATAAATTCTAAAATTTTCTAAAATTTACATTCTTGAAGTTATATAAAATTCAGACTCAATAAGACATATGAAAACTCTTTTCAAGCAGTCTATAGCTGCATTTACAACCTTAGGGTTATTGACTTTATCTTCTATTTTTCCAGCACAGGCCAATTTCTTTGACCAAAAAGAAGTGGAGCAGTCTAGATACATTGCAATTGCAGTCCCCCGTGCTTTTGGACCACAATTACTCATCTTGGAACAAAAAACCGATGCTAGAGAATGCTGGACTGAAAGTGGCGATCGCCCTACGTTAGTCGATCCACTATTACTAAATTTCGATTTTACAGGTATTTGTGGACGTGCTACTGACAGTAATGGTTATTCTATCCGAATGGCAGGTACTGATCTAGCCCTTGACTATGCTCTGTCTTTACAAATGAGTGGGGGTGATATACGACTGATGGGTATTTCTCGTGTTGATTCTAATGCACCACGACTACTAATTGGTAGAACTTATGGTTTGGCGAATGGGTTTACTAAGATTGTTCTTGAACCTGGGTGGCGGTTTGCTAAAAGAAGTTATCAGGGTAAAGAGTTAGGGCATATATATGTTACTACTGACTGGATGCCAACAGAGTTAGAAAGTTCTAATCCCAACTAGATGTATCAAAATTAATTGAAATTTAAAAAAGCGGTCATTAAAAATGACCGCTTTTTAATGCTCCTCAACACCACTTAAAAAGGAAAATGACACAAGAATAGTGTCTTAATTTGACTAGAGATTTTTAACAGAATTATTATTTAGAAAGAGCATCGACGACTGGCCGTGTTTCGTCTCGATGCTCTCGCTCATTCGCTCCTCACACGCTAGATAGTCTAACCTACTAAACTCGTTTTGTCACTACTTTCAGGAATTTTTTTTTGATAAATTTTGAAAGTCTTGCCTATTAAGAGTTTCACTGTTGGTCGAGCCAATCTAAAATCAAAGAGTTAACTATTGTGGGTCTTTCATCGTGGGCACAATGACCTGTATTTGGTATAGGTTTAAATTGAATAGATCCACTTTTGTCTGCTAAGTCTTGATAAATTTTTCCACCAGATATTGGTGTCCAAGGGTCGTTTTCTCCCCAGATGACTAACAATGGTGCTTGAATTTTTGGTAACAATTCGGAGGGATGAGGTCCAGCAGGTGCAGTGAGAATTGAAGCAAAAACTTTTTGCGCTCCAGCATCGCAAGAGGGACGATGGATTATTTCTACTAATTCTTCTGTGACGGCTTCTTTATTTATATAGACTTGTTTGAGAGTGTTACGGATACGATGTTTTTGACGGACTTGGTTAAAAATAAATGGTCCGAAAGCTGGGGAGCTGACTAATTTGGTAAACATTCCCATGATGAATCTTAGGGGCGGATTTAATTCTTGAGGTCTATGGTTTAAGCCTCCAGCACAATTGATCAAAATTCCTCCTCTAGAAATTTCTGGGTGGTCTGCTAGTATCATTAGGCTGAGTAATCCACCTATGGAGTTGCCAGCAAATATGGTGGGTTTTTGGATATGTTCACTCCAAAAGTCGTATAATAATTCTTGCCAAAGTTGAATATGGTAATTTATGGGTGGCTTAGAAGATGCTCCAAATCCTAGTAAGTCTAGGGCAAATACTTGATAGTTGGCAGCAGCGAGGGTGGGAATATTATTACGCCAGTGACCGATACAACCTCCAAAGCCATGGATTAAGATTAAGGGTTGTCCAGTTCCCATGACGGTATATTGGATTTGGTGGCTTTTCCAAGTCCAGGTATACTGGTCTAGTTGATTTTCTAAAGTTGGGTTTGCTGTAATTGTGTTCATTTTATAAACTTTTGTGAAGCTTCATAATTATCATAATAGAAAATAAGGAAGAGGGAAGGAGGAAGAAGGAAGAAGAAGGCTTTAGTTATCTAGAAAAGAAGGAATAAATATTGAAAAAAATGATAGATATAAGCAGGTACACAACATTAATTACACATCTATATAAGCTAAATTTTTTGCCTTATAGAGATTCCAGATAATTAGAATAGTTCATTAATTGATAATTGATAATTACCTCTGGTTAAAACCGTTACGGAATTGAATATCGGGAAATATCATTTCTTTTTTTACCCTGAAAAGGGGAGGCTTTAAACCAGAATTATTTAATTATTAATAATTAATAATTGGGTAAATAATTTTGTTTAGGTACTTAGCTGTCTAAAATGAATTGGATAGGCTATTTTTAACATTAACTAAATTTTCCTCTATTAATAATTTGATGGCTAACTATAATCCAGAGAAAAATTGACTTTTTAGAACTCTATTTTAATCGACATAAACAGAAATATACTCACTCTAAATAAAAACTCTAATTACAGAATATTTCATCAAATATTTGGCATTTACTTGTGGCATTTGTGATTACAAGCAAGATGCTTGTGCTACTTTATAAAAATAGTAATTAATTGTTAATTTTAGTGAAAAAATTTTGATGTTCGGCTAACTATAATTGAGGAAAAACTTGACTTTTTATAACACCATTTTCATTGATATAGCAATCCTCTAATCGGTTGTGGTATTTTGGGAGTAGTTAGGAGTCAGGAGTCAGGAGTGATAATTTTCAACGTTTTAAGCTCTTTTTAACTATTATAAAACTTGTTACGACCTATTTAGGATTGCTATAGAAACAGAAATATACTCATTCTAACTAAAAATTAGAATTACAGTGGATTTGATAAAGCGTGTGGAATTTGTGATTACAAGCAAGATGCTTGTGCTACTTTATAAAAATAGTAATTAACTGTTAAGTTGAGCGATAAAATTTTGATGTTATGAACTAGCTAATCTCTGTTTAAGTACATTTCAATACCTCAGCTAAATTTCTTTCTACTAAATATTTAACTGCTAACTATAATCCAGGGAAAACTTGACTTTTTATAATTCCATTTTCATCTAAAGAAACAGAAATATACTCACCTTCTGACAACTGAAACCGACTTAATTCTTGTTTGTAAACTCTCCAAACCAAATATTCTTTTACTCCATTGCGTTGATAAGCTTTTAATTTATCATGTAAATCATAAGCAGCACTACTAATAGCAACTTCAACAATTAATTCTGGCGCACCTTCTATATAATCATTCTCTTTTCTCCTTCAAAGGAGAGGCTTTAAACCTTAGTTGTTTGGTAAAATTTTAATGCAAAAAATTTCTGTAGCGCACATTAAGTATAGATAGTTAAGATGTTATGAAATCCCAGTCAAGCAAATATAAATTGGAGGGCAATGATGGGAAGCAAATGTGATTTTACTCAGATTAAGGTTGGAGACAACCTCTCTGAGGTTCAGTATTACTCCGTCACTAAAGTGCTAGAAGATGAGCTGGAGCTGACAAATGAGAGAGGGTATCAGATAACAGTGGCCAAGGGTATCGTAGAAGAAGGTATGTATTTTGCCCAACAATACGAGAAAGAGCAAAAGGTAAGCCGTACAGAGTTATGTGAGTTGTTGGAGAGTGCAGGAGATACTGTATTTACTGTTAACTTTCGCAAGAAAATCAAAGAAGAAGATGTCTTAGAGGCGGTTTTATCAACCCTGAAAGGACAGGAGTTAACTAGCCCACAGGCGCAAAAGCAGTTGAAAGCTTCTGTTAAGCAAGCGCTTCAAGGGGAGGAACGCACGCTTGTCGGGTATCTCTTACAGACAGAACCTAAGATGGGACGCAGCCAAGTCATCGATCTGGAGGCCGAAGGAGAGCATCGCACCCGCCTTGTGGATCATCGCACTATTAACTGGCTCATCCTCAAGAACATCAAATATTTGCAAAAGTAAGAAACAAGGCTTATGACTACGTTATACCAATTTCATAAAATATTGCTACAGTCACGGCACAGCTCATCTGGCAACAGGCAAAGAAAAAAATAATAAAAAAGAGGAAAAAAGGTTTGATTTTTAGAATTTATGGGATTTATCAAGCTTTTTATTCTAGGAATAAATCACAACTTAAGATGTAACTGCCTTTTTTGAATTTGGTATTAAAATAGCGCTTTTGAAAGTTATTTATAGTTAAGGGAACGCCATTTTCTAGAGATATTATTTTTGTTGTTTTAATAAGTTTTCAAGACAGATAAAAAATCACCAAAACAAAGATTATAAAATTGCTAATAAATAGACTTTATTTACCAATTGATAATGGATAATTAATTAAAATACTAAACTTTGTAATAAAGTCTTTTTTTGAGAGAATAGAAATGTAAATTTTTTCAATTTAATACAAAAGTTTTCAAACTAAATAATTATCAATTATCCATTATCAATTATCAATTATCCATTATCCATTATTCATTCTATCCTTAACCATCATTCGCACAACATCTGGCATTTTATAATTTGCTTTCCATCCTAATTTTTGTTCAGCTTTAATTGGATTTGCTCTACCTATAGAAATATCAGTAGGGCGATATAAACTCTCATCTACTTCTACATAATCTTGCCAATTTAATCCTACAGAATTAAAAGCTTCAACTACAAAATTTTGCAAAGGATAAGTTTCTCCAGTGGCAATTACATAATCATCTGCTTCATCTTGCTGCAACATTAAAAACATTGCTTCTACATATTCTGGTGCCCAACCCCAATCTCTTTGTACTGAAATATTTCCTAAGTTTAATTTATCGGTACTACCTTGAGCAATTTGACAAACAACTGAGACAATTTTTTGAGTTACAAAACGTTGTGGTCGGAGGGGAGATTCATGGTTAAATAAAATACCAGAACAAGCAAATAAATCATAAGCTTCTCGATAATTTGCTACTTCCCAAAAAGCTGTAGATTTAGCAACAGCGTAAGGACTTCTTGGGCGAAATGGAGTAATTTCTGTAGCGGGTTGACCGCCTGTATCGCCAAAACATTCACTAGAACTGGCATTATATAATTTAATTTTTGCTCCAGTAAAACGAATTGCTTCTAATAAATTTAAAGTACCAGTAGCGATACTTTCTAATGTTTCTACAGGTTGCTGAAAAGAGAGACCTACTGAACTTTGACCAGCTAAATTATAAACTTCATCTGGCTGATATTTGGTTAATATTTGTAAGACACTTCTAAAGTCATTTAAAGACATAGAGTCTAATTTTATTTGGTCACGAATACCTAAACGAGATAAGTTGTTAAAAGTAGACATTTGAGCATCTCTGGAAGTGCCACAAACGTTGTAACCTTTTTCTAGTAATAGTTTGGCTAAGTAGGAGCCATCTTGACCAGAAATTCCTGAAATTAATGCTGTTTTCATAATCTTTAAAGAATGAAGAAGGAAGAAGGAAAGTAAATGAGTCTATAAGATCGATACAGTTCAGTTAAGGATTTTTTTGGCAGTTCTATAATTTTAAGAGCTACTTTAAAAGTTTCATGCTATAGAAGTTTTTATCTTATCTGAATCGTATTGAATTATAGGGAATAATTTCATTAATAGATAATAAATAATTACTTCTGGTTAAAACCGAGAGGATAGAACCAAGTGCGGAAGTCTTATTTCTTTTTTCTCTTTCACAGGAGAGGCTTTCAACCCCTGGGGATTAATTATCAATTATCAATTATCAATTATCCATTATCCATTATATATTGTATCAATCTGGGATTGTTTCTGCGAGAATTTTTGCTAGATTTTTGAGATGAGCTGCATAGTTTGTTGTATTTTGATTGGGTAATATTTTTTCCTGGTTTTCTAGTTTTAATTTAGTTTTTTCTAGTTCTGTTTTAGTTTGTTGAAGTTGGGATTGATAGTTATTGATTTCTTCCTGATGTTTGGATAACTGAGATTGAGATTGTTCTAATTCTGCCTGTACTTCATCTAGTTGAAATTGAGTAATTTCTAATTCTTCTCGGGTATCATGTAGCTCGGAGTGAGATTTATCTAATTCTGTTTGACTATTTTCTAGTTTTGATTCGGCATTTTTAGCTTTTTCTTGATTTTGCTGAAGTTGAGATTGAACAGACGTTAATTGTTGGGAAAGTTCATCTCGCTCAGATTGGATTTTTTCTAGATCGGAGCGAGTTTTTTGTAATTCGGATTCAGCATTTATAGTTTTTTCTTGATTTTGCTGAAGTTGAGATTGAGCAGATGTTAATTGTTGGGAAAGTTCATCTCGCTGAGATTGAGTCTTTTCTAAATTTTCGCGATTTTGCTGTAGTTGTGATTCGGCATTTTTAGCTTTTTCTTGGCTTTGCTGAAGTTGAGAGTGGAATTGTTCTAATTCTCCTAAGATTTGGTCTCTTTGAGATTGGATATTTTCTAATTCTGTTTGAGTTTGCTGAAGTTGAGACTGAGTAGATGTTAATTTTTGAGAAAGTTCGTCTTTCTGAGATTGACTATTTTCTAATTCTGCGCAAGTTTGCTGAAATTGTGCCTCAGATGAAATACTTTTTCCTACTTCATCAATATCTATATCCCGAAAAACTGGCTGACTATTCCAAGGTTCAAAAGGTATAAGTTTTGCCGTGGAAAAGTGGGGGCGAAAGAAGTATTTTCCTGCTTCATTGAATAGACAAGCAGTAAAAGCAAAGGGAGTATTAGAAATAGCAACAAAATTACACTTACTCAATAAGAAAAAATTCAGATATTCTAGATTAACCTCTACTTCCAAATCTCGAACCGTTATAGGATTATATTCAGCAAAATAAACTAGGGGTATTTCCTCTAAATTATCGCTAGCAATAAATAGAACTGGTTCGTCTAAAGTTTCCCATAAACCATCTAACCAAATTTTATACCATTCACTAGGAGCAACCACAGAATTATTATTTTCATCTAAGTGTGATTGTAAATGTAAACCGATGATAGTTTTGCCACGAGAGTGCAACTTTTTCCAAGCAAATTTTACCAGAGCTTCTATTTCTGCTACAGGTTGAAATAAAGAACGAAAATATTCTTTGTGGGTAGCATAATACCTAGTATGATATAAAAATTCTCCTTGAATATCGACATTTTTCCAAACTTCTCCATTACCAGGGAAAATTTCATTATTATTCTCAACAACTACAGGCAAATCTTCAGAAATTTCTCTATCTTTATGCCCAAATAATTCTTGACCTACCCATGCAGGTGTCTCTACAGATAATCCATTTTCTTGAGCATATATTTTTAAGAAAGCATACTGAAAAATTTGATTCCCCAAGTTACCATTTTTGCCAAGAGTAGACATAGTAACTACTTGTTTTCTCACATAAAAAGCATCTCCCCAAGATGGGTGGAAAGGTTTTGCTTCTGCTACTCTACCAAAACCAGTCTGTGCTAAAAATTCATCAATTTTTTCTGCTAAAGCACAACCTTCATATAGTTCTTCATAATTAACTTTAGTGTAAACTGCATCTATATATTTAAGTAGATTAGTTGCTCCTTTTAATGCTAAAAGTTCTGCCCCTTGAATATCTAAGTTTAGGATATTAAAATCTGTTGGAGGCAGCTCTAATTCTTGTAACAAAGTATCCAGAGTTTTTGACTCAACTGTAAGTTGATGAGTTTCTTTAATATTTGGGTAAATATCTCGATAATATTTCAAGGGAAAAATAGAACTACTTTGAGCTATTGAGTTAACATATAATGTGACTTTGCCATTTTGATTAGTAATAGCATAGTTAACAGCTTGTACATTGACAGATGCTGTGGCAATATTTGCTTTTAACCTTTCAAATACTGTTGGGTTAGCTTCAATGAACAGAACTTTTGATATGTCTAGAGTTTGATAAAGTTTGATATCTTTACCATCATAAGCACCAACATGAATAATACCTCTGGGGGTGACTGACTTTTGTAAACAAAGGTTCTTTAAATCTAATTTCATTCTGATTAATACTTAAAGAGTTGACAGTTCAGGAAAAAATAAATAAATTGAGATACTATTAAAAGAAATCTTCAAGATAGGGAAGAAAAAGTTCTTGTGCAAAGCAAGAGCAAGTAGACAGAAGGTTAAGCATATTTGTTGAATTTAACCTCTGAAAGTATTTTAAGATTTAAAAGATTACTAAGAGGTATCTAAATCAGGATACTCTCCAAAGTATATTATTAATTATCTACTTAGTAAGTAAGAATGTCAAATTAAATAGAAAATAATTTTTCAGAGAGGAAGCCTTAATAGGGAAAAGAAAAAAATAATTAAACAATTTCTCTCCTCTTACCTATAACCTCTTCTTAGTTTGATATTTTTTTTCACATACTTACTTAATAATAAATACAATATTAGGGATTATTTTCTCGTAAGCATTCAGCTATTAGCAGTCAGCAAGCCTTCTGGATCGGAACTGGGTTAAAACCTAATAATGAATAATTTTTTATATGGTTAAAGGAGTATACTTTAGTAGTAAATTTTAATTTTCCTTAGAGACTAATTTCTCCTTGAGGATAAGTGAGATAATAACTTAATAACTGACAGCTAATAGCTGACGGCTGAATGATTACATTTTGTCTAGGATTTGATTAATCAATAATTTTTCAATATGGAATATATTTTAGCCTAATATACTAAAGAGTGAAAAAAATCTATATCCATACTTAACAGTGAATGTGTTAGAAAAACAGCAAAAAGCAGCAGAATATTTAGCTAAAGGTGAATTTGATGTAGCGCTAGCTCTATGTCATCAAATTATAGAGACAAAACCAGATTTTATTCCAGCTTATCAAACTATAGGAAATGTTTGGGAAACTCAGGGAAATTTAGAAGTTGCCCTAAGTTGGTATACTCAGGCATTAAAAATTCAGCCTAATTTAGCAGAATTATACAAAATTATTGGTAATTTATATTCTCGAAAAAAACAGTGGGATGAGGCGATCGCTTGTTATGAAAAAGCGGTTAAACTAGAACCAACTTTAATAGAAGTATATGAAAGGTTAGGGGATATTTTTCAACAACGTTATCTGGAAAATTTACAAGTAGCACTGAGTAATTATCGTCTAGCAATAGAATATTCTCCTGGGGATGAAAGTAATTACCATAAAATCTTAGAAATTCAGCCATATAATTCAGAAATATGTCGGCACTTGGCTAATACTTTATTTAGAAAAAATCAACTAGAGTCGGCAATTATTTTTTATAAAATTGCTTTAATAACTGAACCAGAAAATCAAGAAATTCATTTTAATTTAGGCAAAATATTGACAAAGCAAGGTGATATTGATCAAGCAATCTCTGAATATAAAATTGCTTTGGAAGTAGAGAAAAATAATCCAGATATTTATCTACAACTTGGCATGGTTTTGGCACAACAAGAAAGGTGGTCGGAAGCGATAACCTCCTATCGTCGTACTATTGAAATTAATCCTAAGTCAGATTGTGCTTATAATTATTTAGGAGAAGCTTTAACAAAAGTGGGAGAGTTGGAAGAAGGAATTTATATGTTTCAGCAAGCAATAAATCTCAATCCAACCTCACCTTTATTTCAGAAAAATTTGGGTGATGCTTTAGCAAAGCAGGGAAAAATAGATGAAGCAAGTGCAGCTTATAGTCGCGCCATTGAATTAGGATAAAAATATTAATAGGGATGGGGAATGTGGGGAGTGTTGGAGTATGGGGAGATGGATAAATTTATAATTATTTGTTGTAGTTTTGTAGAGGTAGTAATATTTTCATAAAAAGTCGAGTCGGCAAATAATTACTATTTCTGTTAAAGGAGGGAATTGGAGGATTTTTCTCTTCAGCTCTTCGGAATTTCCACCCTAAATTACTATCCTCAAATCACTATCTATAT
>NZ_JBNHEQ010000049.1:17935-26751 GCF_050016015.1 Dapis hubbardiae BLCC-M172 | reverse complement strand
AAAAAAGATGTTAACTCAAGAGATAAAGAGATAACAATTAATCAACCTATTGCAGAAGAAGAAAAACCATTAGAGCAATTAGAGACTCAAAAAAATCCTCCGAAAAAAGAGGCTGAATTATTAATAAATGAAAATGATTCTGCTAAACCAACACAAATAATTATCTTGCAACTACCAGTAGATAAGATTCCAGAAGATGATTCCTTGTTTGAACAGATTAAAGCTATTTTGAAAGAACAATCTTCTGGAAATGAGGAAAAAGCAAATGTGGCAATAAGGGCATTAATATCTGATGATAAAGAACAAAAGTTAGTACAATTCGGTCGGCAATTTTGGGTAGAAGATGGGGAAACAACTATTAATCGTCTTCAAGATGCAAAATTTGAGGCTAAAATTTTAAATTGTGAAACGATTGATTCTAGGTAATTAATATCGTGTCATCCTTGCAGGGGATCTACGCTATTGGATAATTAGTGATAAAAAAGTCTTTGTTTGTAGTTGCACTTTAGCGCTCCATAAATATATCTAGCACCGCTAAAGCTAACATTCAGCAATTAACAATGAAGAATTATAATTAATAATTAGGGCTTGCTGATTAAATATTAAAGCATTGACGGGTAAAGGTTTGAGCAATTTTAAGTCTGGAAAAAGTACCAGCTTTTTGGTTGATCAAGCAGAAATTGTGAGCATTTTGGGTAGATTATGGCAGAAAAACCAAAGGACTATTCTTCCTCCTGCCTCCTCTAGAATTCCCATTCCTCCTGACTCCTGTACGGGCGTTTTGCTGCGCGACATATAAAGCGGAGCTTTGCGTTAGCACATGGCCGTTTCGCGGAGCGACATGAAACGCCCCTACGACTCCTGACTCCTACCCTCACCCATAAGACTTTTGAGCGCAAACCCTAATTAATAATTAATAATTACACCTTCTTAAAAGAAGGGTATTGACTAAAAGGATTTTTTTTTATTTATCCCCTTAAAAGGGGAGGCTTCAAACCTGAATTGTTGAATGAATAATTAATTGACTATCAACTCTTAATTATTAATTATTGAAATACTTCTGTTTTTTTGCACCTTTATACTTAATACGAACTTGCTAATAATTTAAGATCATGTTACACATAACTAATAGGATTTGGAAAACTTGATTCCTGATACAGCAATTCCCATCCTGGTGAGGTACAAAATTCCAGGTTTTAGGGAACAGGGAACAGGGAACAGAGAACAGGGAATAGGGAATAGGGAATAAGGAATAAGGAATAGAAAAGAAATTAAAGATGGGTGTAACTCATAAGCTTGAGAAACGCTATATTGAGTACCTTAAGTTTACGGAAAAATAAATGTATAAAGCCTATCCATTTATCAAGGAAAAAGAAAAAGATCCTTTGAGATAATCCTTTTCTTTATAAGAATAGATAATTAGTTAATTATTAATTGTTGAACAGCTACCTAAAACCTATTCAATTCTGGTATTGACCATTAATTTTAAAATTCCCATTATTCGTTTTAGCAAAAGGCCCATTAACATACATAACCTGTTGCGGAACTCCCACCTCAATACCCTGCTCATCAAATGCCTTCTTCAAACGACGGCGAAACTCACGAGCAACCAACCACTGCTGCATAGGCTGAGTCTTAATAATCAATCTAATTACAATTCCAGTATGAGCAATCTTATCAATACCCAAAACTTTAGGGGCTTCTAAAATCTGGTCTTGCCATTGAGGGTCAGAATACAACTGTTGAGCGATCGCCTCCATCACCCCCATAACCCGATCCACATCAGCATCATAAGCCACCTCAATAGCATAATTTACTTGTGACCATTCACTAGATAAATTTCGCACCACCCCAATAGAACCATTGGGAATAGTAATTAGCTCCCCATCAAGATTCCGTAATTTAGTAACTCGTAAAGTAATAGTCTCAACCAGGCCATCTTGTCCATCTATGATAATCCAATCTCCCACAGCATATTGGTCTTCAGATAAAATCATCAGACCAGCAATTAAATCTTTCAGTAAATTTTGAGAAGCCAGGGAAAGGGCAAAACTAATAACACCAATAAAGACCGTCACTACTTGAGTGAAAGTACCTAACTGATGCAAATGATGGAGGAGCGTCACTCCCAATAATAAGTAAACTATAGCTCTCAGCCAAGCTTTAGAAACTTTAGCCAAGGTAGAAACCCGCAAAGTTTGTCGTTTTTGGATTGATTGTTTATCATTCAACCGCCGAGCCAAAAAGTCACTCAAAGCATCCCCCCCCTTGATGCTTAAACGAGCCACCAATAAAAGCAGTAAAATGAAAAGTGGAGTTCCCAGATTAGCTTCTCGTCCAAAACTTAAAATCCAATCTAATGGAGGCCAGCCAACTATTACTTGTTCAGCTCGAGTACCACGAATTGTCACACCAATCATCCAATTGCTCCAGGAACGAGTCCAATAAAACAAACTACTTATGTAGCCAATACCCAGTAACCAAATTAGCAATTGAGTCCAAAATAATGTCGAGCTGTAGAAAGCATAGAGACTGTAACGTTGTTCTATAGATAGCCTGTCAAATTGTGGAGCGATCGCTCGAAATTTTTCAGTAAGCTTTGATGAAATGGAGGTCTGATTATCTTCAAGCTCAATAGTCTCTGAGTCTGATAAGCTATCTTTAAGTTTTCTTTGTCCAATAGTAACTTGTTTCTGTATCCACCCCAGGGTTAAGCTAGTACAAGTCAGAGCAACTAGGAGAAGCATAGCTAGTTGAACCTGAGCAAGTAGATAAGGAGTCTGACGTTCTTTCCAGGCTTGAATTAGCTGATTTTTAATAATTTCTTTTCCCTTTTCTACTATTTTGAAAGGTTGGGAACCACCAAATCTCGGTCTTTCAATATCTGCTTGAGTAACAGAGAAAATAATTTCTGGCACATCATCTTTAGGAAATGTGACTGACACAAATGCAGTTCCGTTTTTCTCAGAGGAAGTAGTAACTAGCTCTTCTCTTAGTTCTTTTTCTTGAGCTTCTATGTTAGATATTCCCTGCTTGGGTAAAACCTCTTGAGCATACCTACTCATATTGTGCAGAATTTTTTGTAACTTGCTGTGAATCAACTGGGAGCGGATAGCAGCACTGTAGATACTAGCTTGATTTTTGTTTGTTTTTGACTTTAATTGCATAAATGAAGCAATAGTTCCCACAATTTTTCCATCTAGAAAAACTGGAGCTATTTCCAGGTTTCCCCTCTTAAAGACAGGGACATAATAGTTAACAGAAATATCTTCATCGGAAGACATACCTAAACCAGGAATAGTTTGGGCAAATGTGGGAAATTCCCAAGTTAGAGTTAGTGTTAAGACTAACAAAGTAATAGAGAGCAGAAAAGTTAAAATCCGAATAAATTTCCGAACCATAAAAATTATTAAATATCCCCATAAGTAGGGTGCATTTCAACAATTAATAATTATTAATTATTCGGTGACGCACCTTTATAAGGGTTTATGTTAATACAAAAATTATGGAAGGTCTAATTAAAGGTTAAAAAAATTGTAGGGGCGGGTTTAGCTGAAAACCTTTGTAGTCGATTAAACCCACCCAAAGTAAGATTTTAGGCGTTGGTTAATAGAGGGATGAAATCTAAGGAGCGTGTTATAAGAAACCGGGTTTGTGGGAAACAGATGTCAGTAAAGTACGGGTATCTAATACAAACCCGGTTTCTACACCGATAAAAATCATAGCCAAAATTACCAATGCCAGATTTTATAGGCTCAAAATTTTTACTATACAGTAATTTCAGGAAATTATTTCACATTTTAAAGTTTGAAACTATTTGTGACATCTTTAAAGTAAATTGGTAGAAGCGGGTAGGTCTAATTAAACGTTAAAAAAATTGTAGGGGCGGGTTTAACTGAAAACCTTGATATTTCTAATTTAGTTGATTAAACCCGCCCTAAAGTTATTCCATTTGTTTATGCTAACTACTTATCCATTCAAATCAATCCTCTGTTAAAAGTTAATAGGTCTTTTTTTCCAGGAAAACCTAGTATATCCACTGATGCAGACCCTATCAAAAAATCTTATGATTAAATCAAAGCCAATTTTTTTCTTAATATAAAATTCTAGATACCCATGAACAATAACCTACCCGAAAGTTTCTTTTTTATATCAACAGGTGCAGCAACTGGCGCAATTTTCTCTACCACAGTCGGCAACATGGGATTAATAGGTAGTTTTGGAGGTATAAGGATCGACCTAACTCTCACTATCGGTGCTGGTGCAGTTGTCGGTGCAGCAACTTATGGTGCAGTCGAAGCTATGAAAAAATCAGATCCTACTGCTATTGGTTTTATTGGTATGGGTACTTACGGAGGAGTCGCCCTTTCTTCTACTCTTGGTGGTATGGGGTTGGGTGTTGTGGGAACTGCTTTTGGTATTGGAATGGGAACAATGGCAACTTTCGGTGGAATAGTCGGTCTTGGTATTTATGGATTTTTGCAAGCTATTAACTCATCCACACAAAACCAAATAGTTGATTCTTTTGCAACTTTTGAGCGGATGGAGAGCCAAATTTTAGCTCAAGTCTCTTGGCAAGAAACTTATAACCAAGCAATGATGGAATTAGATCCGGTCTTAGCTGAAATGGAGACAAAGCAAAAATTCACCGCTCTGGAAATAGAAGCAGAATTAGAAGAATTAAAGAAAAATATAGGTTGTCAAAATCAATCAAATTTTTCTTCCTCACCCTTAGATCCAGTCTTAGCTGAAATGAAGACAAAGCAAAAATTCACCACTCTGGAAATAGAAGCAGAATTAGAAGAATTAAAGAAAAATATAGGTTGCCAAAATCAATCAAATTTTTCTTCCCCACCCACAGAAAATTCTGACTTACAACCACAGGAAAAATTAACTTGGAAATGTAGAAAAGTTATCAAAGCACATACCGCCTCAATTAATGCTGTAGCTATTAGTGCTGATAGTCAAACTTTTGCCACAGCAAGTAGCGACTCCTCTGTTAGTCTCTGGAATATCAAAACAGGTAAACGTCTCTACACTTTTTTCGGATATTCACAGGAAGCGCAAACAGTCGCCCTCAATACTAAGACTCCCACACTCGTTAGCGGAGACTTCGACGGAAAAATCACCACATATAATATAGATACCAAAAAACATTGTCAGACTTTTTTCGCTTCCAACTCTCCCACCAGTCATGGAGACTCAGTGTTTGCAGTAGCTATCAGTAAAGACGGTAAAAATGTTGTTAGTGGGAGTGCTGACAAAACTATTAGACTGTGGGAACTAGAAACAGGAAAACTCAAACGTACTTTTAACGGTCATACCGATAAAATTTGGGCAGTTGCTTGGAGTCAGGATGGTAAAACTTTTGCCAGTGGGAGTGCTGACAAAACTATTCGTTTGTGGAATATCAACAGTTATCAACCCCCGCGTATTCTGCAACAACATTCTGGTTGGATAACATCTTTAGCTTTTCATCCCACTGAAAATATCCTCATTAGTAGTAGTACAGACTTTACCATCAAAATTTGGAACATCGAAACAGACTCCTTAATTTCTACTTTAGTTAGTCATACAGCACCAATATTTTCTCTTGCTATTAGTGACAATGGAGAAATGCTTGCTAGTGGTAGTCAAGATGGTACCGTGAAAATTTGGAGTTTACCTAGTGGAGAACTTTTGCAAACGTTCGCAGGTAGTTATCCGGTAGCTTTTTCTAACGATGGTTGTTTAGTGACTGGAGGTAACGGCAAAAATATTAAAATTTGGCATCAGGTGATATCGGATGGTACGGTATCTTTCTCTGGAGAATGGTGGGAAATATTGAATGTGATACCAAATGCAAATGCGGAAACAGTAAAATTAGCTTATCATCGTTTAGCTAGACAATATCATCCTGATATAAATAGGGATAAAGAAACTGTTTTGAAAATGCAAATTATTAATCAAGCTTATAGTCAGTTTTTGCTTCAAAAATCGGTATACTCTTAAATAATTTTCTTGCTTAAATCTTTTCATTATCAGCACTTAAAATAACATAATACGCCCATAGGTTATAATATTTGATTGTAGGGGTTTGGTTTCCAAATCCCTTATCGAGACCTTATATCAAATCCGTTTGATTGGACATAAAAAAAATATCCAATTTTCATAACTACTAAATCTTTTTCAAGAATTAAGTAGTAGGGTGCGTTAATGAAATGTAACGCACCTTACTTAATTACTACAAAAAAAAACTTTTAAATCTACCCAAACAATACTATTTTCAAATTAATATCCTTAACAAAAAATAGACTTTATGTATCAAATAACCATCAACTTTTTAACAAAATTATCTCACTAAAATATTCAATAAAACTTTAATATATATTATCCGTGCATCCTTGCCAAAATCCGTTCATACCTCCTTCCTTTTTCAAATTACCAATCTTCTCTTTTAGGTCTAGTTTCTGTTTCCCAATCATCATAATCATCTACTTTTTTACTAGGTTCAGGTTGATAATTTCTTGCCACTTCTTCCTCATAAAATTCTTCCTCAGTTTCAGCTTCTTCATCAGAGGAATAAATATTAGTCAAAGGTTCAACAATTTTAGTTATAGCATCTTTCACAAATGACTTAACAAACTCATCTTTTTTAACTAATTGAAATTGTCTTTGTACAACTTCTGTCATTCCACCATCTCCCCAATCTTGATTCTGACGAAAATATTCAATAAAACTCTTGCCAGCAATTCGAGTTAAATAAGCTGCACTTACTCCTTGAATAGCTTTTCCAATTAAAAAAGTTGCTACAGTTAATTGTAAAGCCGTATAAATTAATTTTATTGCCCCTTCAACAATACCTAAACCAGCAAGAGTTTTTGCTAATGACATTGCTAATTCTTGCCCTCTTTCCAAATTCAATTCGCAACCATAAACTTTGCCAATTTCTACTACCATTTGAGCATTAACTGCAGCAGTTGCCAACACATCGACCACTGGTAATGGCGTAACCGCAATCACTCCCGCACCGATCCACTGAAATCTTTCAACAACTTTATCTGCTTGTCGTCGTCTTTGAGTATCAATTAAACGTCTTGCTTCTTCACCCAAACGTTGAGATTGTAATAGAATATTATCTGCAATCAAATCTTCTCCCTCAGCCCGCAAAACAGCCGCCATACGTCTAATTAAAGGCATCGTATCAGGTTCTGGCAGATACATTTCTCCACTCTCAAGTCTAACTGATTGAGGATTAGCCGCGATCGCCACAATATCTATCTTACTAACAATTCCTAGCAATCTTTCCCTCAGTTTAACAACTATCGCTTCTTTATCTTCCTCAGTATAGAGGTCAGTTTTGTTAAAAACCACAAGCGATCTCTTACCAATTTCCGCCAAACTTATCAGAGCAGTATATTCTGAGTTTTGTAAATCATTATCAACTACAAACAATAATAGATTAGCCTCTGTAGCAAAAATTCGCGCCAGTTCTCCCCTTTCTGTACCTGCTATTCCTGCTTCTAAAATTCCTGGAGTATCAGTAATCAAAATTTCTTGCTCCAATCCTTGCATTTTCAGATGATAGGTTTCTCCAGCCTTCGTTGAACCCATAGGTGCTTCTACCTTCCCCACCATTCGACCTATAAGTGCATTTACCACAGAAGTTTTACCTGCCGAACCTGTACCAAAGACTACAACTTTTACATCACCTCGTGCTAAACTAGCTTCTATTTCTTGTGAACGACTTAATAATGCTTGTCTGGCCACTTCATCCTGAATTTGGATTACTTGTTGCTTAACTGCCTTAAGAGATTCCGATGCAGCCTCAGATTTAACAACTGGAACCTTGACCTTAACTTTTGCTCTTTGTCGCCGTTTACTTTTCGGAGTTGTATATAGTATCAGATAATAAACGAAGGCAAAAATAAAAATTCCAATCAGAATAACTAACAGTAGGACTAACAAGTTGGCCAAAACAGGAGGCGCATACCATGAAATTTGACTGTATAGCCATGATAGGGAACTAATCAGCCAAATTATGAGTAATAAAATGAGGCAGAGACCTAAAATCAGTGTTAACAGACGGGAAGTAGGCATTTAATCAAATCAACTCAAAAAAATCGTTAGTTTGGAAGTCTTTTAGCTTCAGCTAAGGAGAGATTAATATTTAATTTAGTCTGCTTAACTATCTCTGCTTTTGCAAGGTTTTATTGCCAAAGGTTGTTCTATCTAAAGTAGTTCAGATGGTTAGCTTCAGTTTGTGGATATTCTACACCTACTTGTTTTGATATTTTTTGTGAGTGTTAGATGAATAGCTCAACTCTCATTTTCCTAGCTATTTTTACTTTCCTTCCACCACCACAGGTTTTTAGTTTAGGCTTCTCGTTGGTTTGAGAGCTTTTCTGTTTAGCTTCAGTATTTTTATCTATATAATTATAGCATCAAGCAATTAGCATGAAGGACATTTCTGGTCAACCCCTATTTTTGTTGGCAAACTCATTTTTTGAGGCTATTTTTATTATTAAAACTAAATTTATTTCCTATACTGCTGAAAAAACTAAGTCCCTGAGTACCAAAAAACACCTGTAGAAAAGTCTCAAAATCAACAATTTAATCAAGAAAAAAGAAAGTCGGCTTTAAAAGTTACTTTCATTTACAGAAGTTTTGGAGTTAATGAGCTACAAAGTTTTTAGATTTTAGGCAACAGGCAGCAGAGAAAATAGATTAATTATAAACTGTACCTCAGCATCCTGACAATTGCTGTAATATTAGAAATTATGCAGAAACACTATATATAGAGTTCAAAAACTATAACGTTATAGATATGTAGGGTT
>NZ_JBNHEQ010000049.1:171-17835 GCF_050016015.1 Dapis hubbardiae BLCC-M172 | reverse complement strand
ATAGATAATTGATTAATATTAAACTCTACCTCAGCATCCTGACAATTGCTGTAATATTAGAAATTACGCAGAAACACTATATATAGAGTTCAAAAACTATAACGTTATAGATATGTAGGGTTTATAACTAAAAAATAGATAATTGATTAATATTAAACTCTACCTCAGCATCCTGACAATTGCTGTAATTACAGGACTTATATCATGTCTGGTTGAATAGTTATAAATAAAAAGGGAGGAGTCAGGAGTCGTAGGGGCGTTTCATGTCGCTCCGCGAAACGGCCGTTTGCCCGTACAGGAGTCAGGAGGGAAGAGGGGAGAAAGAAAGTATATGCATGAGAAAGTTTTTTTATCACGCTCTTATCAGGACATGATATTACACACACCGAACCCAAAAACCAGATTATGCGCGTAGATGTCTATTTTTCAAACTAACGATTTCTCCTAGCAACCATATTTCTTTGCGTAAGTTCTATAATTATTGATTTGTATGCTATATTTTTGAACCGGAATACTACCTAAAATTTCATATTCAATAACTTAAACATTAAATAAGGAACAAAAATATATATAACAGGTATCTAGTTATAGGATTTTTTCCGTTAATTAAATAAATCAACCACCCTTGTAATACCATTTTGAAAAAAGAATGTTACGAATACTAAGAGCGATAAAAAGACTTCACAGGAGATGTCCCTTGGACAAAAAATATGATTTATGACCTAAAAAACCATATTAAAGCAATTCCCATGCGACTCCGTACGGACGCCCTTATGCAACGTCCCTACCTCCTGACTCCTAAAAATTACCCTAGCTATTTGTAGCAAACATTTATCAAACTGGTATAAAGCAAGAAGATTAAGTCAATAAAAAAACTGATAGCTGATAAGCGCCAATGTGTTAATTGCCAGAAATTATAGATGACTTGAATTAGAAGTATAAATATTGCAATTTAATAAGATGTATGAAGCTATTTAAACGTGCAGACCCACCAGAAGAAACACAACCAACTGCCAAAACTTCTCCCGATAATACTAATGATACAGGTTTAGGAACATTTGGTGGTGTATATACTCCCTCAATTTTGACAATTTTGGGTGTAATTATGTACCTCCGCTTTGGATGGGTAGTGGGTAACGTAGGTTTATTAGGGACTCTACTTATTGTTACTCTGTCCACAAGTATTACTTTTCTGACTTCCTTATCAGTCAGCGCGATCGCCACAGACAGAATAGTTAGGGGCGGAGGTGCCTACTATATGATTAGTCGGTCTCTGGGTATTGAAACAGGTGGCGCAGTCGGAATACCCCTTTACTTTGCCCAAGCTCTTTCTGTTGCCCTTTATACTATTGGTTTTGCGGAGAGTATCATAGATGCTTTTGGTAGCTTTAACCAACTTTATGTAGCTTTGATTACCACAATAGCCGTGGCAGTATTGGCCTTAACTTCGGCAGAAATTGCTATCAAGGCCCAGTATTTGATTATGGGAGCGATCGTCTTATCCCTAATTTCATTTGCATTTGGACAGCCTCTAGAAGCAACAACTATAGAAATTTGGGCAGATTCAGGCCAATCATCAGAACCTTTTTGGACTGTTTTTGCTGTCTTCTTTCCAGCAGTAACAGGAATAATGGCAGGAGTAAGTATGTCAGGAGACTTACGAGAACCTAGCCGTTCTATTCCTACAGGTACTCTGGCAGCAGTTGGTACAGGTTATGTGATTTACATGATATTACCAATTGTTATGGCCATGAGGGCAGATGCTAGTACCTTAATAGAAAACCCCTTGATTATGAAAGAAATGGCTTTTTGGGGACCAGCTATTTTGTTTGGGGTTTGGGGGGCAACTCTTTCCAGCGCTATTGGTAGTATTTTGGGCGCTCCCAGGGTCTTACAAGCTTTGGCAAGGGATGGAGTTTTACCGGGTCGGTTGTCTGTTCTCGGCAATGGTAGTGGACCTAATGACGAACCTCGGATTGGTACAGCAGTAACTTTAGGAATCGCTACTGCCACAGTCTGCATTGGGGACTTAAATATTATTGCCCCAGTGTTGACAATGTTCTTTTTGACTACCTATTTAGTTTTGAATGTCTCAGCGGGTATAGAAGGCTTTTTACAAAGCCCCTCTTTTCGTCCGACATTTAAAGTCCATTGGTCATTATCAATGCTGGGAGCCTTGGGTTGTTTAGCAGTGATGTTTTTGATTAATGCTGTAGCTACAGTTATTGCTGCTGTGATAGTCCTGGCCATATTTATCTGGCTACAACGACGGGAGTTAGAGACAACTTGGGGAGATGCCAGACGAGGAATATGGATGGCCTTGGTACGGGAAGGAATTTTTCAGATTGGTGAAGAAGATACTAAAAACTGGCGTCCCCATATTTTGGTGCTGTCTGGGATACCTAAAAAACGCTGGCCATTAATTCAGTTTGCAGATGACCTCACTCATAACCGAGGGATGATTACGGTTTGTAGTGTTTTGCCCAGTTCATCTCGGGATGTTTCTCAGCAAAGTGATATGCAGGATACTATTCGTGAGTATTTGGAAAAACGTGGAGTCCAAGTATTGGTGAGAGTTGTAACAGCTACAGACTTTTTTGATGGGGCAAAACTCTTGGTAGAAACTTATGGTATTGGGCCACTAACACCGAATACAGTAGTCCTTGGAGACAGTCAGGAACCTTCTCGGAGCGATCGCTACTGTCAGTTAGTTGCTCATATTCATAAAGCTAAGAAAAATGTAGTAATTTTGCGGGAGAATAGCGAGCGTGGCTTTGGTCAATATCGTAGAATTGATGTCTGGTGGGGTGGTTTACAAAATAATGGTGGCTTAATGTTACTTTTGGCCTATTTATTGCGTACAGATATGGATTGGCGAAATGCTGAAGTTCATTTGAAACTGGTAGTTCCTGAAGAAAGTGCAGCTCAAGCAACTCAAGCAAATGTTGATAGTGTGATTCAAAATTTACGCATTGGTGCAAGTTCTCAAGTCTTGGTTTCTCAAGGTCGGCCTTTTTATGATATTTTACATGAGTCTTCTCAGGATGCTGATTTGATTTTCCTTGGTATTCGGACTCCAGGGGAGAATTTTACCGAGTATTATCAGGATTTACAGTCTAAAACTGTTGGTCTTCCTAGTACAGTGTTTGTTCTGGCAGCTCCAGGTTTTTCTTATGGTGAAGTTCTCAGCGATCGCTAATTTCGATTAGATTTTAATGTGTGGCAGTCTAGCTTCAATACTTAATTTATCCACATTTATTCCTTCTGATGAACTTACCCCAACGGAGGTTTAATCTTTCGAGACTACTTTTTTAATGACTCATATTTAGGGGTTTGTTTACCAAACCCCTAAATATTTAGGGTGCAGAGATTGCTAAATCCTGTTTTGCTACAGATAATATTTGCGCAGAATGAGCCAGGAAAAAGCTCCGCCTTTCGATACCGAAAACTTAGTTAGAGATTACTTTTGACTTGCGCGTACTCTATATCTTTAATCCACAGGCTTAAAATCTATAGGAACTCTACCTAAATGTTTTAAGAGTCAAATTAATATTGACCATATACCATAATTAAGTCTTGAAAAAAAAGTATATTTAAGTATATTTAGATAAGATTTAAGTTGATCCTTTTATAGCTCATCTATTTTAACTCCAAAGTTTTGAGGCCATTTTCCTATTTAACTCCAAAGTTTCGAGGCCATTTTCCTAGAATTAATCATCTGGCAGCAATGACTTGATCTGATTGATGAACTCTTGATGATCGACTACTGGTTTAGAAATATAACCGTCAGCGCCACTTTGCTTCAAAAAAGCTTCTCTATCGCCTGCCATAGCATGAGCGGTAACTAATATGATTGGTAGTTTATCTGTTTGAGGGTCAGCTTTAAGAATTTGAGTAATTCTAATACCATCAACAGATTTTCCTTGGTAAACGCTACGAGCTAGAGAAACATCCATCAAAATTAAGTCTGCTTCCTTTGACTTAGCAATTTTCACTACTTCTTCCACATCTTCTGTATGCTTAACAGCTAAACCACCTCTTTTCGTCAAAATCTTGGAAAAAACCCTAGCATTAACCTGATCGTCTTCTACAATTAAAACAGTTTTCATATTAAGTCTCCTGCTAAAATACCTGTAAGTTTAAGGACTACCATCATAGAGTTTAGACTAAATTACTTATGAGAAGCCAGTAATGGTTAATTTGTTTCAACTAAGACGAATTAAACACTCACTCCAAGGCTTTCTAAACTCATAAACAGCCATTGTCTACCCTTTTTATAATACTTCACTGTCAATTTTTGGACTTTTAACTGCCCATAAAGAAGCCTAATAGTCAGATAATATTAGGACAAACCAGTTGACAGCATATTTTTTTTATGGCTGCTATTATGATTAAACAACTATCCTGTAAATACTGGCACAACCAACTTCAAAAGATCAACCTCATATCTTAAAACTCATACATAGTTACTGACAATTAATTAGCAAATATATGTTGTTAACTGATTTAACTTGCCTTATAGCATCTAGTAATGCTAAAGGTAAGAGTTAAATTACTTCAGCATAACTCAAGTTAATCTACTATACCTTGGCATAGTTTCAATTAGATGTGAACTAACATAGTAAATATTTTGATTTGCCTAGTCTTGAAAATACCAGTTGACCTTTGGGGTGCTGGGTAGGGAATATTTTGAGTTTTAATCTAAATTTGTGTTCAATTAAACATAAATAAATTTTTCTTTAATCAATTCTAATTGTTAGATTTTAGCTGTGTTAGTTACTATCTTAAAACATTTTTTGTCCTTTAACAAACCTGGGAAAAAATTACCACTATGAATATCTATATAAGTTACTCATTTACTAACTCTCATAGTTGGCTATCAGCACTAAAGTAAACATTTGATATTCCTATACTTAATTATAATGTTTGCTGAGGTTAGATAACATAAATTAGGCGACAAAGAGAACCTATACAGAGATAATATCAAAGGTTTTAACCCCTAAACTAAACTTTTTCAGACCTACTCAAGGGGATGAAACTTAGTTTTTTTATACCCAAGAAACTTAGGGTTTAAACCACAGAGTGGGTTGACCTGCAAATCCTTTATTTATTATCAGGTATTACTCATCAGTTAACAGTTAATGTTCTCAACATATTTGTTTAATAATTCAAATACATTATTTCAATTATTGGTGATTTGAGTAAGATATATATCATTTCTTACTTCTATGTATTAATAACTGATAAGTATTTTAATAACTGGTCTAATAGATGAATAAATTACTTCCATTGGCTAGCAAATCTTGTACTTCTATAATTACATTTCAACTCCTGTTTACTTCAGAATCTAACAACTTAGCTTAAACAAAATAGGATATCAAATTGACTTTTCCTGAATTCCCTAACAATATCCCTAAAATTCTCCAAATTAATTATTTTAATCACATTTACACACTAAGTATAAAATATTATTTGTGATTTTTTATACTTCTTAATCTAAAAACTAACTCATGGCCAAACAATTAAATTTACTTTCCGGACAAGTTATTACTACAGCACTCCATATCGAAATGCAACAATCATATCTTGAATATGCCATGAGTGTGATTGTTGGCCGCGCTCTGCCAGATGTTAGGGATGGACAAAAACCAGTTCATCGCCGAATATTATATGCTATGCACGAACTTGGTCTCACTCCAGATAGACCATTTCGGAAATGTGCCAGGGTAGTTGGAGACGTTCTGGGAAAATATCATCCCCACGGTGACCAAGCTGTTTATGATGCTATGGTGCGGATGATTCAAAATTTTTCCACCCGTTATCCATTACTTGATGGCCACGGCAACTTTGGCTCTATTGATAATGACCCCGCTGCTGCCATGCGTTACACAGAAAGTCGTTTGGCATCTATTGGTAATGAAGGTTTATTGACCCAAATTGGTGAAGCTACAGTTGACTTTAGCAACAACTTTGATGGGTCTCAGCAAGAACCTAAAGTATTACCTGCACAACTACCATTTTTATTACTAAATGGTTCTTCTGGGATTGCCGTAGGGATGGCAACTAATGTTCCACCACATAATTTAGGAGAAGTAGTAGATGGCCTCATTGCCTTAATTGACAATCCGAATGTTTCCGATCAAAAGTTATTTCAATTAATTCCTGGGCCAGACTTTCCCACTGGAGGAGAAATTGTGGGCACAGATGGAATTGTTGATGCTTATACTAAGGGTCGAGGTAGCATCCCTATCAGGGGTGTAGCTACTATAGAGCAAGTTCCCACAGCTCGTGGACGACGCACAAAAACAGCTATTGTGGTGACAGAGTTGCCTTTCCAAGTTAATAAAGCAGGTTGGATCGAAAAAACAGCAGACTTAGTTAATGCTGGCAAGATAGAAGGTATTGCCGATCTGCGGGATGAGAGCGATCGCTCTGGTATTAGAGTTGTCATCGAACTAAAACGTGAAGTTGACCCTAGTGTTGTACTGCATCATCTCTACCAACATACTGACTTACTTTCTAAGTTTGGTGCAATTATGCTAGCTTTGGTTGATGGGCAACCACGGCAATTATCTTTGCGAGAACTTTTACAAGAATTTCTGAATTTTAGGGAAGAGACTCTCACCCGTCGCTACACCCATGAGTTAGAAATAGCTCAAGCTAGATGTCACATTGTGGAAGGTTTGCTCACTGCTTTAACAGAATTGGATACAGTAATTGATATTCTCAGAAATGCACCTGATGGCACCACTGCTAAAGTTAGCTTTCAAGAAAATTTGGGTTTAAGTGAAAATCAAGCTGATGCTATTTTAGCAATGCCAATGCGGAGACTAACTGGTTTGGAGAAACAAAAATTAGAGGAAGAATATGAGGAACTAATACAGAAAATACAAGAGTTAGAAAATTTGTTGAGCGATCGCCATCAACTACTCAAAGCGCTTAAAAAAGAATTGCGAACCCTAAAACGGAAATATAACGACCCTAGACGTACTCGAATTATTGACCGAGCAGAATCTAAAAGTACAGATAATGTTGCATCTATTTCTAAACAGAAAAGTAATCAAGAAACTGCTAATAAAGAAACAGATAGACCAACCAAAGGTAGAAGTAGAAAATCAAAAAGTACAACAGTTGAATCACAAATTTTGACTTTAGAAGCTACACCGCCACCAACAGAAAAAGTTGTTATAGAATTTACCCACAGAGGATATATCAGACGAGTTCCTGCTAAAGGATTTGAGAAACATCAAATTAATAAAAAATCTGATATTACTATTAACAATAGTGAGGATTTTACTACTAATATAATTGAGGCAACTACTGACAAAACTTTAGTATTATTAACTCGTACTGGTAAAGCATATCCTCTGAAAGTAAATGATATTCCTTCTGCTTCTAACCGTTCAACAACACGAAATGAAAATAAAGGTGTACCTTTAGTAACTTTATTACCACCATCAGCAACAAAAGAAATTACGGATTCTCGTAGAGACATTATTGTGGCTCAATTTGTTTTAAATGAAGCAGAGGAAAATAAAGACTTAATCATGTTGACTCAAAATGGCAAGATTAAACGTTTATCTTTGTCTGATTTGAGTGAGTTAACAAATCGTGGTGTAACAGTAATTAAACTTAAAGAAGATGATGAATTACGTTATGCTAATCTGGGTAAAATTGGAGAACAAGTAGTTTTAGCAACTTCTGGTGGGCGATTATTAAGATTAGAAATAGATGATGAACAATTACCATTAATGGGGCGTACCGCTCAAGGTTCTCAAGCAACTAGATTAAGGAAACAAGAAGAGTTAGTTGGTTGTGTGACTTTGGATGGAGAAAGTAATTTATTGTTACTTTCTGAACAGAGTTATGGTAAGCAAATTCCTGTTGCTAATTTGCGAGTAGCTAATCGTGGTGGTATTGGTCAAAATGCCTTTCAATTTACCAAACAAACTGATATTTTGGCAGGGATAGTTATTAGTAATTCAGAGGTTTTGGTTCAGATGTTGACAACTGATGGTAGAGTCTTTGGAATGATTGCTGGTGCGGTAAAAGTTTATGGGCTGGACGATAAAGGCGATCGCTTGCTGAAGTTGGGTGCAAAGGAAAGAATTGTTAAGGTGATTAGTTATTAATCAGTTATCAGTTATCAGTTATAAGTTAATTGAATACTTTCAACTAATATCAAATCCCCTTGCTTTGCAGCAAAATAAGATTCTACCGTTAGTCATTGTCAAAACACAAGCTCTGTAAGGGTTTGGCCACCAAACCCCTACAGAGCGTGAATTGTAACGATGCTACCGGATTTGATATCAAACATCACAGTTAGTTCTGCACAACTAAGACTGAACATTTAGCACGGTGAATTACATAACTGCTTACGCTACCTATCATCAGTTCGCTAAAAACAGAATGTCCTCTGCGTCCCATAATAATTAGTTCTGCCTCCCACTCCTCGGCAACTTTACATATTTGCTTGCCAGGTACACCTTCTGCTTGGACAAATTCTGTGCTTATTCCTGCTTTTATAGCTTCGTTAGCCCGTGACTGCAAAAATTCTAGACATTTTTTTTCAAAATCTTCCCATTTTTGTCGATATTTTGCAATCAATTCTTTATTATACTCCCTAGAAACTACTCCAAAACTAATTGGACTATCTTCTTCTTCTGGTGATAAGACGTGCAATAGTTTTAGCTCGGAATTGTTGAGTTTTGCTAAGTTAATAGCAGTGGCAAAAACCTCATCGCCTACTTTCGATGTGTCCATTGCTGCTAGAATTTTTTGATACATAATCTAGTAAAAAGTTAATTATTTTGACTGATACTAATTATTGTATCCCAATGATCAAAAAAAAAGCTATATTTTAGGACTTATTTAAGTATCAATATTACTCTTATCTACTCTAAATTAAATTTCCTACAAGAGGAGTCAGGAGAAAAGAATCTATTAGGAGAAAGAAGTGTTTTTATCACTAATTATCCGGATATGGTAAGCAATTCGCGCATTAGGTTGCGGGGAATCAAAAAGTAGATAAAAAAACTGAAACTCTGGCCAGTTAAGTGTTCCCTGTTCCCTGTTCCCTTTTCCCTAAAAGCGTTAAGGTTTTTATACACAAATAAAATAGGACTGCTATATAACCATCAAAAATGCTAAAATTATAGAGTAGATATGACAATCATTATTAAAATAATGATTGTGAGTAACTTTTGAAATGGCTGATACAGGAGGCTGTTAAACAGCTAATGTTTCTAAAAGTTAGCGATCGCCACAATTATCTTGGAAAAAATGACCAATAAATAATTTCACAATCATCCCCCTTGAAAGCAGGGCTGTTTCATTCTTGGTTAAGGCAGAGAGAGGGGGAGCAGGGGAGCAGGGAGCAGGGGAGAATTTTCCAAATCGGGTACCCAAGATTTTCCCCAAATAAATCTATCAATAATTTTGGTGTAGCAATTGATTTTTCAGAAATTCCGTTGATTTGACCAAGATTCCTTGGGAGCTTTTCTCTACCTCCACCCCTAAAAATCGCCCGTTTTTCGTAACTTTTCCCCAAATTCCGGTAATCGTGCCCCCAATTCTCATAAATAATTGATTATTTATTTGACGCCTGAAACAGCCCTGCCCCTTTGAAAAGGACAAAAAACAAACTTCCGTATTTCCAACCTCCGGCTGAAGCCGGAGGAACTGATAATTGATAACTGATAAATGATAAGCTAATCCTGTACAACATGAACAGAACAATGAGCGCGGTGGATAACATAATTACTTACACTACCCAATACCAGTTCACTCAAAACTGAATGTCCACGACGTCCCATAACAATTAAATTAGCATTCCATTCTTGGGCTAGTTTACAGATTTCCCGACCAGGATTACCTCTGACTTGGCTAAATTCTGTTTGAAAACCAGCATCTTTTGCTGCACTTGCTTTTGATTGCAACATTTGTAAACATTCTTTCTCAAACTTTTCCCAAAGCTGATGATATTCTTTCATCATTTCTGGATCGTAACCAATATTCATTGGCCAAAAGCTGATAGGACTTTCTTCTGCTTCCTCTGAGAGAATATGAACTAACATAAGATTTGAGTTACCAATTTTTGCTAACTTTAGGGCTGTATCAAAGACGCGATCGCCAATAGCAGATGTATCGATGGCAACTAAAATTTTTTCATACATAAATTTTTACTCCTAAATTTTTTTTAAATATCTACATCTATTTATATTGTATAAAATTACTCAAGTTATCTAACAATTAATTAAGTCAAACATTATGAATCTTAATATCTTTCCCGGTAAGAGTTTTCCCATTGGTGCCACTGTCTATCAAGACCCCGAAGGAGTAAATTTCTCTATCTACTCCAAAAATGCTACAGCAATAGAATTACTACTATTTGATGAACCATTAGCAGCTAAACCAGAGCAAGTAATTTTACTTGACCCAAAACAACACAGAACTCATCATTACTGGCACATCTTTATTTCTGGTATTGGAGTGGGACAAATATATGCTTATCGAGTCTATGGACCTTTTAACCCAGAACAAGGTCATCGGTTTGATGGCACAAAAGTTTTGCTTGACCCTTATGCTAGAGTCGTAGTGGGACAAGAAAAATATAGCCGTGAAGCTGCTACGGGTAATGGTGATAATTGTGCTTACGCCCTCAAAGGTGTAGTAGCTGACCCAACTACTTATGACTGGGAAGATGACAAACACCTAGATATTCCCTACGCCACCACAGTTATCTATGAAATGCACGTTGGTGGATTTACTCGTAATCCTAATTCTGGTATTGCCCCTGAAAAACGGGGTACTTTTGCTGGCTTAATAGAAAAAATTCCTTATCTCAAGGAATTGGGAATTACTGCGGTGGAATTATTACCCGTTCAACAATTTGATGAACAAGATGTGCTAGAACCTCTGATTAATTATTGGGGTTATAGTCCGATCGCTTTTTTTGCTCCCCATCACAATTATAGTTCTCGCCAAGATATTTTTGGAGCAATGGATGAGTTCCGAGATATGGTTAAGGCTTTGCATAAAGCAGGAATAGAAGTAATTTTGGATGTAGTGTTTAATCATACGGCAGAGGGTAATGAAAACGGACCGACTGTTTCTTTCCGGGGGTTAGAAAATTCGGCTTACTACATTTTGGAAGCAGATGATTCTAGTGGCTATAGTAACTACAGTGGTTGTGGTAATACTTTCAATACAAATAATCCTTTTGTACATCGCTTAATTGTTGACTGTCTTGTTTACTGGGTTAGGGAAATGCACGTTGATGGGTTCCGGTTTGACTTAGCATCTGTTATGTCTCGGAGTGTAACAGGCGATCCGTTGGAAGATCCTCCTGTTTTGTGGGCAATTGAGTCTGACCCGGTTTTGGCAGGAACAAAGATTATTGCTGAAGCTTGGGATGCAGCAGGACTTTATCAGGTGGGTTCGTTTATTGGCGATCGCTTTGCTGAATGGAACGGACATTATCGTGATGATGTGCGTCAATTTGTCAAGAGTGACTCCAAGATAGTTGATAAGTTGGCAGCAAGAATTATGGGTAGTCCTGATATTTATCCGCAACCAGATCGCGAACCTAATCATAGTATTAATTTTATTACTTGCCATGATGGTTTTACTATGAATGATTTAGTTTCTTATAATGAGAAACATAATGAAGCTAATTGTGAAGATAACCGTGATGGTGCTAATCATAATTTTAGCTGGAATTGTGGAGTTGAAGGAGTTACGGATAAGCGGGAAATTGAGGTATTAAGACTGCGACAAATTAAGAATTTTTTCACTATATTATTCTTTTCCCAGGGTACGCCAATGATTTTGATGGGAGATGAAGTTAGGCGAACTCAACTGGGTAATAATAATGGTTATTGTCAGAATAATGAACTTAGTTGGTTTGATTGGAGTCAAATTGAGAAACAAACCGATCTATTACGATTTGTCAAAGGGATGATTAATTTCACCCAAGATTTAGAAATTATGCGGTTAGATAAGGTTTTAGCTACTGTGGGAGCGGGTGCGCCAGAGTTATATCTTGAAGAGATTAAATCAGAGTTATCTTTAGGGATAAAAGAAGAAGAAATTGACCCGAATGAAGTACCTAATATTAGTTGGCATGGAGTACATTTTGCTAAACCTGATTGGTGGAAAGATTCTCGTAGTTTAGCTTTTAGTTTAAGGCATCCAGGGCTATCTTCTGCCATCTCCGATGAGGAGAAAAAAGGTGAATATTTTCATATTATGTTGAATGCTTATTGGAAACCTCTAATGTTTGAGTTACCACTTTTAGAAAAAGGAGAAAGTTGGTATTTAATTGTTAATACTGCTTTTTCTTCTCCTAGGGATTTTAATGATTTAGATACAGCTACAAAATTTATTGGTGTTAGGTATCGGGTTGAAGCCCGGAGTGCTGTTGTTTTAATGGCAAAGAAAGTTGTTTTGTAAGTATTTCCTGTGGAATGACGCGCTTACGCAACATAACAAAATATACACCATCTTTAGGGGCGAATGCCATTCGCACCCATACAAATAGCGTGTTGTTTAATAATTTGTGTAAGTCCTGTTCCTCCTTTGGTGTGATAATTTAGTTAATGAATTATAGATCATATAGCAATCAGGAGTGATTTTGATAGAATTTAAAAGCAATTAATAACTATCAAAATCCTTTTATATTCTGATATCATGTCCGGATAATTAGTGATAAAAAAACTTTCTCCTTCTTCTCCTCTTCTTCCTCTTCCTTTTCCTTCTTCTTTCTTGTTTCTTCCCTCCTGACTCCTGACTCCTGACTCCTCCCTCGTTATTTATAACTGTTCAACCGGACATGATATGACTGCTGACTTCTGTAGGGGCGATTCGAGAATCGCCCTAAACTATGGCTGATAGCTGAATGCTGACCTTAATTTGATATTTTTTTAATACCAATTTATTAAGTATAAATTCAGCTTTAAAGAAAAAAAATGCAGATGTTCCCGTAATGGCAAAAATAGAAAAGCCACAAGCGATCGCTAACTTAGAAGCTATTGTCGCAGAATGTGATGGTATAATGGTAGCAAGGGAAGACCTGGGGGGTATAAATGATATGGAATCCGGGTAATTAGTTATCGTATCGCTCTAGGAGTCAGTCCTCGTAGGGGCGTTTCATGTCGCGCAGCGAAACGGCCGTTAGCTTCGCATAACTATCGTTAACGCCCGTACAGGAGTCAGGAGAAAGAAAAGATTTGAATAGCATGAGTTTTTCAATTCCTATTCATGCTTAACATCTGTATTAAGAGAAAGTAATTTTGCGATTACTGTATAACCGGATTTTATATGAGTTCAGAGAAGGTCCCAATGTTGCAAAAACAGATTAAAGGTAGACTACAAAACTTTTGCTCTCTACGTTGCTGCCTTAAAGGAAAAATCTCTTTATTCTATAGTTAATGAAAACTGCTATAATTATGAAGAAAAGGGACTTGGTAATCTCAACTCCTAAATAGTTCAGCTTTTGAAACTTTAGAATGGAAATGCTGGAGAACACAACCGAATATAAATATCTCGTTTTTCGTCATTAAAAGCTCTTCTCCCGTGCATAATTCTTGTATTATCAATCATTAGAATATCCCCCTTTTGCCAGCTTATTTCTATGGTTATTTTTTCAGCAATTTCATTGAGTTCCGACATTATTTCATCAGTTATTTCTGAATCATCATCAAAACATACGCTTTTGGGACTTACCTTTTTTAAACGTAATAAACTATTAATAAAAACATCATTTTGTTCAGTTATACTTTTATGTATTGCTGAACAAATGAATGTCAAATCAATTGATTCATCTTCGTTAAATTCAACTTCCTTGCCTTGACTATTACATATCTCTTTAACCACATTCACATCATTAGTTTTGTATTTTTTCTGCCAATATTCTTTTTTTAAATTACCTGATATTTTTAATTTTTTCCTGCTCAATAAATCTTTCGTTGAATTACTAAGTTCATGGAAGAATTGCTGACCATCACATACTGTCGTTTCTCCATCTTTTAAAGGTGGATTAGCACAAAAAAACCAAACTATCTGGGGAGGTTTGTTTATATAGTACATTTCTCCATGTAGTTGCATTTCATCCTTAAAGTCATTAACAGTTAATATAGTTCCATCCTCATTAATTACTCTCCGATTTATAACACCTCCAGTGTAATCCATAAAATCCTTACTCAGTGAATTACTAAATTCTGCAAAAGTATCAACATTACTTTCAAAACCTCTAAAGAGCAAGAACCCATAAGATTTAAACAGATTAATAATTTCTTCTTTGTCAATTTCTAGAAGATTTAGATTTTCTGTATTAATAATTTTCCGGCCTACTTTTTCTGGAAAAGGTTGTATTTCTATCTTTGTATTTGTGAACATATTTATCTCCTAATTATTTCTGAGATTTTCGGAATTTTAAATTGGCATTATTGGCATTTATTAAGAGAAAATAATCTTACTCAAGTAAGTCTGGTTGCTGACGCACAATCATTTCGTAGAGAGACTGGAAACTAAACCAACCGAATTGATGGAAACCAATCTGACTATGGGTTAAACGAGCTGTATTATGGTCAATTAAAATTGGTTTTCCTGCCGCTTCAGCCATAAGTTGGGCCTGACAGGAGCGATCCATTGTAATAAACCACCAAGCTGCCTCATCTACTGAATGACCAACCGTAAGTAAACCATGATTTCTCAGAATTAATGCCTTTTTGTCTCCAAGGGTAGCAGCAATGCGCTTACCTTCATCTAGGTTGAGTACAACTCCTGTATAATCATCAAACAAGGCATGGTCTTCATAGAAAGCACAAGCATCCTGAGTTAGGGGGTCAAGAATGCGTCCCAGAGTTGACCAAGTTTTGCCATAGAGAGAATGAGCATGAGCTGCAGCATCCACATCAGGCCGTGCAGAATGAATTTGGGAATGAATGGCAAAAGCTGCTTGGTTGACAGGTTGACTTCCTTTGACTAGTTCACCCTTGTGGTTAACCAGCAACAAATCTGAAACTCGAATATGACCAAAGTACATCCCCAAAGGATTAACCCAAAAATGGTCTGGAAGTTCCGGGTCACGCACTGTGATATGTCCTGCCACTCCTTCATCAAATCCATAACGAGCAAATAGACGAAATGCTGCTGCTAGTCGTTGTTGACAGTGGCGACGTTCATCTTCTAAACTATCAAATTTCAACTCTTGAAAAAAGTTTTTTTCCTGTATTTCTCGAAGATTTTTCTGAGATGTTTGATTTTGGCTTTGAGTCATTTTTTTATCTTGCTACAACGTTAATTGACTTTCAAGGATAATTGATAAATTTGATTCCCCACACTCCCTATCAAGAAAAAATCTAGGGACGTTCCATGTAAAACATCCCTAAAAGGGTTTTAGAAAAGCTCGATCAACTCTTTACCAATGGATAATTGATAATTAATCAATTCGGCTTTATTGCCTTCTATTTCAAGAGAAAAAGCGGTCGTTTGCGGAGCATTCCTTATATTCAATCAAGTACGGTTTTAACCAGGGGTAATTATCAATTATCAATTATCCATTATCCATTATCAATTATCCATTATCCATTATCAATTATCAATTATCCATTATCCATTATCCATTAATGAACTACATCAATACAGTTTGTTCAGTATTATCAGTCTCAGTGTTATTCATTTGAAACCTATCAGCATTAGGTAACTCTCTCTCCACTCGTCGTAATTCTGGAGTACGATAGGCAACTAATACTGCTCCCATATTCAATAGACCCATCAATACAAATAACAAAGCCATTCCTCTACCATCTCCTACTCCTATTATTCTGCCCACACTACTTGCCAAAATTCCATTTTCACTCATCAAAGGTTTAAACATAAACTCTACTAAAGGTGCTGCACTTAGATGGGTAATTACTAACAAAAACTTTTCCATCATATTCTGCAAAGCAAAAACTCGCCCTTGTAAATCTTGAGGTACTTTCTGTTGCCAAATAGTATGATTCAAGCTAACAACAATTGCCCTCGAAAATAAATAACCAAAACCACCAATTGCAGCCAAAATTACAGCAGGTTTTAATCCTCCCAGACATAAACATAATCCCTGGATAAATACAAAAACTAAAATAGCTTCTATTCTTCGTTTAGAACATCCCCATAAACTTACGATGACACTGCCTAATAACATTCCAATGCCACTAAAAGACATTACTATTCCTAGTTCTTTTTCTGAGGCAAAACTTAAAATCATTGGTAAGAATAAAACTTGCAATACTCCTGCACTTAAATAGATAACTCCAAAGAATATTGTCAACTTGCGCAAACCAGAACGGACTACTATATAATTCCACCCTGAAACAACTTCTTGCCATAACTCTTCAATACTTACTGTCCGTCTAATATTTTGCTGTTGCCTTCTAGGGAATTTGACAATTAACAGAGTGAAAAATGCCAGGAGATAGGTACTAAAGTCTATTAATAATATCCCGTGAAGATGAATTTTAATTATCAATAATCCAGCTATACTTGGACCAAGAATTCTTGCTGTTGCTATTGCACCTTGTACCATGCCATTCGCCCGACTCAAGTGTTGTGGAGGTACAAGTTGAGAGATTGCAGATATATAAGCTGGCCATTGGAAAGCGTTACAGACAGAACTAATACCTACTGCTACATAGATATGCCAAACTTGCAGTTGCCCAGAGAAGACTAAGAACATTATTCCTAATGCTGTTACCCCAGTAATTGAGTCACTGACAATCATTGCCCGACGGCGACTCCAGCGATCTACCATTGCACCAGCAAATGGTGAAATAAAGATACTAGGTAGATGAATGAATAAAGATAATAGGGCATAATGGGTAATTGAACCTGTTGTTTGATATACCCATACTGCTAGAGCAAATTCACTCAGACTAGAACCTAATAGGGAAAAAACTTGACCCAACCATATAAATATGAATGTTTGCATAACCTTGAGTTGCTAGATGAATGGAAATAGAGTCGAATGGCATTTATTGAGTTTGCTTAATAATACTTATTATAACTTGAGTATGGTGATTTTAAAATACTCAGTATGTATTAATCCAGGTATATATTAAGCCGTAATAATTTTGTTTTGTCTCTTGAACTTATTGAAAAATGCTATGGCTATTAAACAATTTCATTTTTGCCAGCTCGAATTAATTTTTTAGTAGTTACTCAGTAAATATACCCTGTTAAATTAGTCTCTAAAATTAATAACTAAATACAACGGATAATTTTTGGTTATTAATCAGAAAGTACCTCTATTTACTGTAACTACCTCTTATGGAAATGACTCAAAGATTAGATTGTCTTAATATTTTTATACTTTATTTTTATAAAATATTTTCTGTAATTCTATTCCTGAAAGGAACCTAAGAAATATTGTTGCAAACGACACAAAAAAATTAGATAAAATTAAATAAAGCAGGGAGTAGGGAATAGGGAGTCGGGAAAAATATTGGATGATTTCTGTAAGATAATTGATTTGATTTTTTATTATTGGATAGGTTTAATACTAAAATTTGAGGCGAATTTGTTCTTGGCAAATTTTCACTAAGTTAGCTCCAGCAGGGAGTAGGGAGTAGGGAGTCGGGAAAAATATTGGATGATTTCTGTAAGATAATTGATTTGATTTTT
>NZ_JBNHEQ010000049.1:0-71 GCF_050016015.1 Dapis hubbardiae BLCC-M172 | reverse complement strand
TATTATTGGATAGGTTTAATACTAAAATTTGAACAGAATTTTCTCTTGGCAAATTTTCACTAAGTTAGCTC
>NZ_JBNHEQ010000048.1:4707-7590 GCF_050016015.1 Dapis hubbardiae BLCC-M172 | reverse complement strand
CATTATCCATTATCCATTATCCATTATCCATTATCCATTATCCATTATCCATTATCAAAAATGCCTTATAGTCTCATCCTCAATCTAATACCTCAATCTCCCATTCCTACCGGATATCTAACAGGTAGACATCTCCATGCTTTGTTCTTAAATTTAGTTAGTTATGTCGATAGAAATTTAGGCGATCGCCTCCATGAGTCTACTGCTAATAAACCTTTTACTGTCAGTCTTTTACAAACTAAAAAAAACCAGTCAAAAAATCGCAGTTATACTCTCCAATACCAACATAAAAATTCTATTCCAGCAAATACTAATTGTTGGTGGCGCATATCTCTTTTAGATGACAATTTATTCGGCGAATTAACTAAACTTTGGTTAAATATTAATCCCGAAAAACCTTGGCATTTAGGTCCGGCAAATTTAAACATTATTAGTATTCTGAGTACGCCGAAATCTAATCAACCTTGGGTTAGTTCTTTTTCCTATCCAGAATTATATGAAAATGCTTCTGATTCTCAGAGAATTATTACTTTAAATTTTGCTACTCCTACTTGTTTTCGACAAGGAAGTTATGATATGCCCATGCCGACAAAAGATTCTGTGTTTAATTCTCTATTGAATCGTTGGGATAGATATAGTGGTATGGAATTTTTTGAAATTCCCATTGACTCTATTTATCCAAGTTATATTGATATTAATACACAAATTGTTGCTGATTCCCGAAGTAAGTTTATTGGCGTTGTTGGTGAAGTAACTTATCGAATTTTTGGGGATATTCAACCAGAGAAAATTAAACAAATTAATGCTTTAGCTGATTTTTCTATGTATTGCGGTTTGGGGAGAAAAACGCCGATGGGAATGGGAATGGTGAGGCGTGGGAGTAGGGGAGTGGGGGAGTAAGGGAGTAGGGGAGTAGGGGAGCGGGGGAGGTGTGGGAGGTGTGGGGAGTGTGGGGGGTGTGGGAGGTGTGGGAGTAGAAGGAATAATTTTCCCTTGATTTTTCTGTACCTTTCTGCCTTTTATCCTAACTTTTTGAGTTAAATTAACTGAAAACCAGGGACTTTTTTCGACCATAAAAAGTTTCAAGGGTTTATCTGTGATGCTTACAGATTTAATCAGCAGAGCAATAATTAATAACTAACCTGATAATGTCATTGCGACGGGGAATAATTGATAGTTAATCTAACAAATTAAGCCATTAATACCCCTGAAGCAATCTCAGTTTTTATCAAGATTGTTTCCTTCCACTCCGTTCCAGTCGCCATGACTAAAAACTATCTTTTAAAATCTCATTGCGACGAGGAATAATTGATAGTTAATCTAACAAATTAAGCCATGAATACCCCCGAAGCAATCTCAGTTTTTATCAAGATTGCTTCGCCGGGATTAATCAGGGAAAATAACAAAGCTATTTTTTCTCCATCCCGCCTCGCAATGACAGACAATTTTTTTAGTAATTAAGTCTTTATCCTATCAACAATCAAGGTTTTTTATGCAAAATAATGATTATGTTCCAATTGCTGCTTTGAATCAATATAGTTATTGCCCACATCGTTTTTGGCGGATGTTTTGTGCTGGAGAATTTGTCGATAATCAATACACAATTGAAGGTACAAATATCCATGAACGAATCCATACTTTGGGCGAAGGAAACCGAGAGGATGTTTGGCAAGTTCGCGCCGTTTGGTTAAAGTCAGAAAAATATAAATTAATCGGCAAATCAGATTTAATTGAATCTGAAAATGGTGAGTTTTTTCCTGTGGAATATAAACGGGGAAAAAAGGGTAAATGGGATAATGATGAATTACAAGTTTGCGCTCAAGCTTTGTGTTTAGAAGAGATGACTGGGAAAAATATTAATACTGGTTATATCTATTCTGCTGAATCTCATCGACGGCAAATTGTGGAAATTTCAACAGATTTAAGAAACCAGGCGATCGCTACTATTTCTGATGTGTTGAAGTTGTGGGAAGCAGGAATTATACCTCTAGCAATTTATAGTCCTCGTTGTCGTGGTTGTAGTCTTTTTTCTCAATGTTTACCTTTAGCAAATCAACGAGTAAATAAATATCGAGAGGAAGTTTAGAGGAGTGTGGGAAGGGTGGGAGGTGTCGGAAGGGTGGGAAGAGAAGGAAGTTTAAATGTAGGTTGGGTTGAGGTACGAAACCCAACGTTAGTTATATCATATCGGAAAAATTATAAATAAAAAATAATTATGATTTTCACAAAACCAACAATTACCTATATGGAAAAACTCGAAACATTAGAACCAAAGGAGAATAGTGATACTGAAAAACTAAAAACTATCTATCTATAAAATACCAGAATTTCATGTTGGGTTTCACTATCGCTCAACCAAACCTACTAACTAACAACTATCTATCTGAAAAACACCAGAGTTTAATGTTGGGTTTCACTGAAAAATCAACAACTATCTATCTAGAAAATACCAGAGTTTAATGTTGGGTTTCACTGAAAAATCAACCCAACCTACTAACTAACAACTATCTATCTGAAAAACACCAGAATTTCATGTTGGGTTTCACTGAAAAATCAACAACTATCTATCTAGAAAATACCAGAGTTTAATGTTGGGTTTCACTATCGCTCAACCAAACCTACTAACTAACAACTACATATCCGAAAAATACCAGAGTTTAATGTTGGATTTCAATGAAAACTCAACAACTATCTATCTATAAAATACCAGAGTTTAATGTTGGGTTTCACTATCGCTCAACCAAACCTACTAACTAACAACTACATATCCGAAAAATACCAGAGTTTAATGTTGGATTTCAATGAAAACTCAACAACTATCTATCTATAAAATACCAGAGTTTAATGTTGGGTTTCACTATCGCTCAACCAAACCTACTAACT
>NZ_JBNHEQ010000048.1:0-4607 GCF_050016015.1 Dapis hubbardiae BLCC-M172 | reverse complement strand
CCAAACCTACTAACTAACAACTACATATCCGAAAAATACCAGAGTTTAATGTTGGGTTTCACTGAAAAATAAACAACTATCTATCTAGAAAATACCAGAGTTTAATGTTGGGTTTCACTATCGCTCAACCAAACCTACTAACTAACAACTACATATCCGAAAAATACCAGAGTTTAATGTTGGATTTCAATGAAAACTCAACAACTATCTATCTATAAAATACCAGAGTTTAATGTTGGGTTTCACTATCGCTCAACCAAACCTACGAACTGAATACCTAATAACTGATAACTGATAACTGATAACTGAAAAAAATGGGTACTACTTACATAACTTGCGAAGATGCTTTTATTGGCAAAAATGATGAACGTTTAGTCGTCAAAGCTGATAAACAAAAACTTTTAGATATTCCATTAATTAAAGTAGATGGAGTTGTAGTTTTGGGTCGAGCAACTGTCTCTCCCCAAGTGGTAATGGAATTATTATCCCGACAACTTCCTTTGTCTTTCCTAACAAAAAATGGCAAATATTTAGGCAGACTTGAACCAGAGATGACTAAAAATATTTTCGTTCGTTCTGCTCAATGGAAAGCTGCTGGAAAATCTGAACAAGCTGTTCATGTTGTTAAAGGTTTTGTTCGGGGAAAATTGAAGAATTATCGGAATATTTTATTGCGTCGCCAACGGGAATCTACCGAATTAGATTTCGAGCTACCTTTGAAAAAATTGGATGGAGCGATCGCCCCAATTAATTCTACTAATAATATAGATTCCTTGCGCGGATTAGAAGGTGCTGGAAGTGCAGCTTATTTTAGCTGTTTTAATCAGTTAATTAAAGGGTCAGATTTTACCCTTGAAGCACGGCGACGTCGCCCTCCTACAGACCCAGTTAATTCCTTATTAAGTTTGGGTTATGCTTTGTTGCGCCATGATGTACAAAGTGCCGTAAATATTGTTGGTTTCGATCCTTATTTGGGTTATTTACATTATGAACGTTATGGTCGTCCTTCCTTAGCTTTAGATTTGATGGAAGAGTTTCGTCCGTTGGTGATAGATACCGTAGTTTTTTCTGCTGTAAATAAAGGTACTTTAACTGCCGAAGATTTTACAACTGAACCTATAAGTGGAGCAGTTTCTTTAACCAAAGAAGGGTTAAAAAAATTCCTAACTTTGTATGAGAAAAGGAAACAATTTAAGTTTAAACATCCAGCCATGCAACGTCAATATACTTATCAAGAATCTTTTGAAGTTCAGGCGCGGTTATTGGCTAAATATTTGATGGGAGAAACTGAACAATATCCACCTTTAATTATGCGTTAGATTTTGGAATTTTTTGACTCCAGTTTTGGTCATAAAAACTGGGGTTTTATTGTTGATTTTGAGGAGGTAATCTTTATGTATGTAGTTATTTGTTATGATATTTCTGATGATAAACGTCGGACAAAAATTCATAATATTTTAAAGTCTTATGGTCAGTGGATGCAGTATAGTATATTTGAGTGTGATTTAACTCAGACTCAATATGCTAAATTACGGGGTCGTTTGGCTAAATTATTGAAAGGCCAGGAAGATAATATTCGTTTTTATTTTTTGTGCCAATGTTGTCAGGGCAAAGTAGAACGGATTGGTGGGCCAGAAGTTAGGGATGATACTATGTTTTTTGTTTAGAAATTAGAGGGGCAAATGCGACGATCAGTAGCTGTAGAAATTGGGAGGGAGAAAATAATGGCTGAAATTATGTCTGGGAAAGGGTTTGATTTGTGTAGAGGCTTTGAGGCGATCGTCGCAATTTCTCTGTTCCTTGCCTGGTTGGGGTTTGGGAAAAATATTTTTTTTAGACTCTTGCAAATTTTTTGGGGGTTATGCTATTGTTTAGTAGGTCGTCGAAATCGAACCTTGAAAACTAAATATGGTAAGGGTTCTAAAATCCTGCGGTTTAAACAACAACTAATCCCTATTAGGGATTGAAACTAATACTTATTTTTAGCCCAAGCATCAATCTCTTTGTTTAAACAACAACTAATCCCTATTAGGGATTGAAACAAGTTCTTATCCTGATAGAACCAAAGCAGAGAAAGTTTAAACAACAACTAATCCCTATTAGGGATTGAAACTCTCACCAAGCACCATCAGTTATCGTTCCACTGAAAATATGTTTAAACAACAACTAATCCCTATTAGGGATTGAAACTACCAATAAATACCCTGGATGAGGTTCAGTTGTGTACTTGGTTTAAACAACAACTAATCCCTATTAGGGATTGAAACATAGGCAAAAGCATTTTTTCTTTGGGCTTTAGATGTTTAAACAACAACTAATCCCTATTAGGGATTGAAACTAGATAGGAAAAAGAGCAAATCACACTAATACCCATATTGTTTAAACAACAACTAATCCCTATTAGGGATTGAAACTGGCGAGGCTGAATCTGAGATGGCATTACGAAAAGTTTAAACAACAACTAATCCCTATTAGGGATTGAAACACCATTCTTTTAGAAAGTATTTTGGCAAGCTTTTGAGTTTAAACAACAACTAATCCCTATTAGGGATTGAAACAATAATAAAGAGGCTCAAGCGATCGCCTCCAAGATAACAGTTTAAACAACAACTAATCCCTATTAGGGATTGAAACCAATCTGGCGACGAGTTGCTATCGTGCCTGGGATATTGTTTAAACAACAACTAATCCCTATTAGGGATTGAAACTTTAATTTATTGTATGTATTGTTGTCTGTTATTTTTGTTTAAACAACTAATAATCCCTATTAGGGATTGAAACAGAAACAACAGTAGAGAGACAACCATAATCTGTAGGGGCGATTTCCTACGGAATGCTCCGCAAACGCGAATCGCCCGTACAATATCTACAAAATCCCTTTCAGCAATTGAAACTATTAACTTTCAAACCAAATTCTTTACACTTTCAATAGCACTTTCTGGAGTATCCACAACAAAAACTGTTTCAGGAGACAAAGCAACAAAAAAAGCCTGACTTTCCAAACTACTACCCAACAAAATAACCCTTTTATTATTCTTAATTGCCAAAGCAACCTCCGAAGCAGTACCCGCTCCCATCCCACAAGCAATCACAACATCACTAGAAAGCACATTAATATTATTCCGACTATTGCCCATATCAGTAACAATCGGAATATCCACCGCCTCAGAAATACCATCAAGATTATTTCCAGGCAAAATACCAATAGTCAAACCATTAACAGACTTAGCACCCCGACTCCCAGCATCCATCACCCCCATATTCCGCCCACCCGTCAATAAAACCCAAGATTTTTCAGCAATTAATTGACCGAGTTTATAGGCATTTTTCAGATCTGTCGAAGTAGCGCCACTACCAGCACCCATCACACCGATGATGATTTTTTTCATTTTATAGATAATTAGTTAGTTTTGTAGGGGCGGGTTTCCCTTTAAAATTATGGATTTTCAGCCTAAATTAAGATAAACCCGCCCCCCAACAATGATATTACAGTCGAGTAATGGTGTAATAGTAGGGGCGGGTTTAACCTAGAATTTTAATGCTTACTCTAAGATTTATATAAACCCGCCCTAATGCACTATTGGGGGCGGGTTTATCTAATCAAATGTGAAAGCTCATTAATTTAATGGATCAACCCGCCCCTACTATTCAACTATTTTGTTATTCCCTGTTATATCAATTAGTTAACCCATGTTCTAAAGCATACCGAACCAATTCCGTTCGACTATTGGTGCCAGTTTTCGTAAATAATCTACTTACATACTTTTCCACATTTCTAACGCTGGTATTTAGATCCCTAGCAATTTCCTTATTCATTAAGCCTCTAGCTACCAAGTCTAAAACACTCTGTTCCCTGGGAGTCAAATCTATTTTTATGGGCGAGGGAGTTTGAGCGATCGCGTTCTTTCCCATCAACATTGCTTTTATTTCGGCAATTTGACTTGCCAAAGCAGCAATATCGGGAGTATTTTCCCCTTCATTAGTTGTTTGTACAGATGTTCGACGCTCCAACAAATTTTCCACAATAGCTACCAACTCTTCTGGGTCAAAAGGTTTAGAAAGATAAGCATCACAACCAGCTTGATAACCCTGAATGCGGTCTGTAGTCATTCCTTTAGCAGTCAAAAATACCACAGGTAAAGCTTTAAACCTTGGTTCTTCCCGTAATTTTTGCAGAAATTGATAACCATCTACTTGAGGCATCATAATATCTGTAATTACCAAGTCAGGTAAATGTGATTGTAGAATATCCCATCCCTCATTAGCATTACTAGCAACATCTACATGGAAACCACTATCTTCTAAATAAGCTTGTACGGCTTCCCGTAATCCTGGTTCATCATCTACTAATAATATTTTTCCTGACATTTGTAATTTTTCCTCTGGCTGATTTTTGGCTTGAATCATTTGATAAATATAGATTTTTCTTACTTTAATGCTTTTTTCTAATTTAGCTAATTTTCATTATCAGCGGAGCGAAAATAATGTATTGTTAACAACACTTGATAAAAAGTTATTTTTGTGGTATTTATAAACTTTTATACCATATTTGAAAAAAGAATCAGGACTTACCCAGAGATACTATATATAGAGTCAAAAAACGATAA